>NZ_JBFRKG010000025.1:87135-87262 GCF_041469325.1 Shewanella sp. 10N.286.51.B8 | reverse complement strand
GACAAATACCAAAATCCACTGCTCAAAAGATTTATGAGGTTTTGTTTGCAATGGCAATCAAGTGTTCAGCCTTGATATCAATAAGGTATTGCAGCGGCAGTAATGCTGCCCATTTGTTTCTGATTGC
>NZ_JBFRKG010000025.1:67697-86375 GCF_041469325.1 Shewanella sp. 10N.286.51.B8 | reverse complement strand
GACAAATACCAAAATCCACTACTCAAACGCTTTATGAGGTTTTGTTTGCAATGGCAAACGAAAAACTAAATAACTTGTTCATCGAGTCGAGCTGAAAATCACTTCGTAGTAGGTGCCGCTACCGTTATACGCTCTTGGTTAGATAAGCGAATTTGAATGCCATCCACAGTGGTAATACGCTGCGCTTCAATGTCTTTTTTGCGCACATAATAAGTTGCCGACATCGCTTCAACAGGCGATGAAATGGTCACTTGCACAATTTTATTATCGTCATACCATGACCAGCCCCAAAAGGCTGCAGTTACTAGCATCGAAACGGCGATCATCGGATAAATAATCAACTTTGAAAATAGCGGTGAAGAATCACTGCCCATTGACACTAAAGCCGGCTTTTTCTTTGTGCCACGACCGCTGCGTATGTACAGCACACAAGCGACGATCACTAACAAGGTTACCAGTATTTTTGTAAGCACAGCGTGTTCCACAGTTAATTAGCTTAAGTATAATTATACTGATTTTAAAGATATAAACCGTTATATAAAACACAGCCCGTTAAATTAACTATTGCTAATGGATAATGTTTTAACCCCAAAGCCAATAAGCCAGTCACAGCCGCTATTTCGATCTATTTAAGTGCGTTAATTATTCGCACTGCACCATTACGTAACAAAGCAAACGACCAACTGAGCGCCATCACAGACTTTCATTGGTTTAACTTAGTTACCGCTAGGCAATAGTAATGCTGCAACGCTATAACTTGTTAGCCTTTTGACTGAGTTAACATTGCGCACTGGCCACGTTTTGGAATGTTAGTTGCACTTAAAAGCAAGTATTTATGATTGGCATTGATGAGCCATTACTTTTAGCTTAATAAGAAAATATATGACTCGAAAGCTCACCGTTTCAATAGGCCAATATTCCAACAAAGGCATTAAGGAAATCAATCAAGATTTTCATGGCGCCACGATCCCAAAGCAACCACTATTGACCTCTAAGGGCATTGCTATTGCCATTGCTGATGGGATCAGTAGTAGTGATGTGAGCCAAATTGCCAGTGAAGCTAGCGTAAGGGGCTTTTTAGATGACTATAGTTGCACGCCAGAATCTTGGTCGGTTAAAAAGTCCGCCGCTCAGGTGCTAACCGCCACAAACTCTTGGCTCTATTCCCAATCCCAAAAAAGTGAACATCGATTTGATAACGATCGTGGTTATGTATGCACTTTAAGCGCGATGGTCTTCAAATCGACCACTGCCCATATATTTCATATTGGTGATAGCCGCATTTATCGGTTGCGGGATAATGAAATAACTCAGCTTACTGAAGATCACCGCCTGTGGATAAACGCTCATAAAAGCTACCTTAACCGCGGCCTAGGTATCAGCCCCTTCTTAGAAATCGATTATGATGCTAAGGCACTAGAAGTCGGTGATACTTTTATCTTAACAACCGATGGCATTTATGAATTTATTTCCGAAGACGAAATTAACTCATTAATAAAATTACATCATCAAGCCTTAGATATTGCCGCCCAAGTCATTGCAGAGGTTGCACTGGCCAATGGCAGCCAAGACAATTTAACCATTCAAATTATCCGCATTGATGACTTGCCGCTGCAAAGCGCTGATGAAGCTTTACAAAAACTCACCGAACAACCTTTTCCACCTATTCTTGATGCCAGAATGAATTTTGACGGCTATCAAATCCTCAGGGCTTTGCACCATAGCAGTCGCAGCCATGTGTACTTGGCCATGGATATCGACAACCTAGAAAAAGTTGTCATTAAAACACCATCAATAGATTTACAAGGTGATCCTGCTTATCTTGAACGATTTTTAATGGAAGAGTGGATTGCCAGAAGGCTAAATAATGCCCATATCCTTAAGCCTTGTCCGCCCACTAAACAGCGTAATTATCTCTATGTAGCCATGGAATACATCGAAGGCATTACCCTGAGCCAGTGGATGTTAGATAATCCACAACCCGCTATTGAAACCGTGCGTGATATTGTCGAGCAAATAGCTAAAGGCTTGCGGGCTTTTCATCGGCAAGAAATGATCCATCAAGATTTACGCCCTGAAAACATCATGATTGACATTAATGGCATGGTAAAAATCATAGATTTTGGCGCCACCAAAGTAGCTGGTCTTGCTGAAATATCATCCCCAATCGTACATGCCGATATTCTCGGCACAGTGCAGTATACCGCCCCCGAATACTTTGTAGGTGAAGTTATCACCCATATGGCTGATAACTTTTCACTGGCGGTGATCACCTATCAAATGCTCAGCGGCAAATTACCCTTCGACGGTAAGATGTCCCAAGCAAGGACCAAAGCGGCGCAAAACCGCTTGGTATATCAATCAGTACTGGATGATGAGCGCGACATCCCGGCCTGGATTGATGATGCGTTAAAAAAAGCGCTCCATCCTAATCCTTATAAACGCTACAGTGAATTATCAGAATACTTATACGACTTGCGTCATCCCACTCAAGCTTTTTTAAATAAAACCCGTGCCCCACTTATCGAGCGCGAGCCTGTTAAGTTCTGGCAAGGGATTTGTGCAATCTTAAGTCTCATCATCTTGCTATTAATATTTCGCTGATGTGCTAATTAACTTTACCTTAACTATGTCACTTAAACTGGAGCTGCACTATGGAAATCAACACCCTAAGTAAAACGATTTTAGCTGCCAAAAAAGCACAAAAACTCACCTTCAATGATATAGGTCAGATGGTGGGCCGAGATGAGGTCTGGGTGGCGGCATTATGCTACGGCCAAGCCTGTGCATCTGAAGCTGAAGCAATTCAAATTGCACAAACCTTAGGTATCGAAGCAGAGCAAATGATGCCACTAACCAACTCCCAACTTAAAGGCTTAGGCCCGACAGTGCCTACCGATCCATTGGTGTATCGCTTTTACGAGATCATGCAGGTGTATGGTATGCCGATGAAAGCTGTGATCCATGAAAAATTTGGTGACGGGATAATGAGCGCAATCGATTTTAGTTTAAACATTGATAAAATTGAAGATCCCAAAGGCGATCGCGTATTAGTGACCATGAATGGTAAATTTTTACCTTATAAGAAATGGTAACTGGCAATTACAACTGAGCTAGACAAGGTGTAACTACCTAGACCATGCCTCGCCGATTAATAAATCCTATCGCCATTAATGGGCGGTGGGATTTTTGTAACAGTGACGCGATAAAGTTAACCGAAGCAGCGCTATTACCTTAATACTTTTGTGCCATCTATGTTGGGCAAATAACTGACGGGTCAAAGCCAATTGGCTATAGTGCCGAATATAATGCTAATTCATATTATTACTTCACCTTATTGCACTGTAAAAAAAGCCAATTTAAAGCCAGTTACAAATCTGGTTAAAACGCTTCCCTCGTCCACAGAAAAAGCTTTGTTACATTCGTAACACATTATATTTATTGCACTTTTTAACAATTCGATAACCCAAAAAATCTTGTATCCCCGTATTAATGAGCTTATAATTCAGCCGCTACATCATTGAAACAAAATTGCTAACTACCGTAAACAAAATGCGAACATCATACGATTTTCAATCGGCACACTTTACTAAGACTCTTTATGACTAAAATTTCAAAGTTCGTATTCATGTTAATTAGCTTTTTGATGATGATGAACGTATTACTGGTGTTAAGTTTTAGCCAGGGTATCGATGCTATTCATACTGAAAATTTTCACCACAACGTAATTAAGATTGCACCTGCCAATGTCATAGATACTAATTCCAATTGGGAAAAGTGGCTGTTTTTAGAAAATGATATCGTGAAATCTGGGCAGCATTACTTTGCGGTACTGGCTCGGGATGACAATGAACTCACCGTAGTCAAGGTCACAGACGTGTTTGGCGCTATGATGATGTTCAGTAATGTGCCATTACTACTCATGTTTCTATTTGCCTGCTTTATCCCTTTTTATATCAAAGCCAGTTCTGATAAGAAGAACAGTGCATCACTTGAATTTATCAGTAATGAAACCGATAAATTGTTAGCGACCTTCAAAATAAAGCAGCCAAACAATCACACTAACAATACTCTGTCACACATTAGCGTGGCATTAAATGAGTTAAATAGGCATGTAAAACAACAAAATATTGATACCCAGTTAACTATATTTCAAGACAAGCTCACCGGTCTTGTCGATCGCCATGCCTACCTTGAACACTTAGAAAAACAGTTACAACGCGCCCAAAAAGATGGCACCAAACAAGCCTTACTATTCATAGACTTAGATGGATTTAAACAGGTTAATGACTCCTTTGGCCACAGCTTTGGCGATGAAGTGCTCATTCAAGTTGCCAATCGATTATCCACAGTGATCAGAAACCATGACCTTAGCTATATCGGCTCTGGGGTAAATTTAGAGCTAAATCTATCCCGCTTAGGCGGTGATGAATTCTCTATTTTTATTGATCACATTGACGATGACAACCGTGCAGTGGAAGTCGCTAAAAACGTGCTACAAGAAGTTGAACGAGATTTCGTACTTGGTAATAAAATCATAAAAATTGGTGCTAGCATTGGCATTGCTAGCTACCCTGACAGCGCATCAAACCCCAATACACTATTACAAATGGCCGATGTGGCCATGTACCGCGCCAAAGCCGATGGCCGCGGTATTTTTCGTGTCTATTCGCCAGAAATGGGTAATAAAATTCGCCGCTATCACTACCTACTCGAAGAAATGCGTTTAGCCATTGCCAGCCAAAATTTCAGCTTATCATTTCAACCGATTGTCAGCGTTGATGACTGCAGTATCGATTACTTCGAATGCTTAGTCCGTTGGAATCACCCTATTGAAGGCCCAATCACCCCAACTGAATTTATCCCAATCGCAGAAGACTCAAACTTGATCATTGAACTGGGTAACTGGATTTTATTTGAAGCCTGTCGCCAAATGTCAGCTTGGCACAATGCCGGCATGAATAAAGTCCGAATTTCAGTGAATATCTCAGGGGTGCAATTAAAGCATGTGCCGTTATACGACTGGATTATGGACACCTTAGCGAAAACAGGCTTACCAGCTAGAGCATTATTATTGGAAATAACAGAATCATGTTTAATCCATGCATCTGACACTATTATTAATGATTTACAAAAACTACGCCGCCAAGGGGTATTAATTGCCATCGATGATTTTGGCACTGGCTTTAGCTCCCTTTCAACATTGGCTAATTTACCCGTTGATGTGATCAAAATTGATAAGCTGTTTATTGACCAAGCTACTATTAACCCTAAATACGAAAAGATTTTAGATTCGATTAGTAACTTGGGGAAAACCCTTGATTTAAAAGTGGTTGCTGAAGGCGTTGAAGTGGCCTCTCAATTTGAATTAATCAAAAAACTGGGCATTCATTGTGTGCAAGGTTACCTCATCAGTCGACCTGAAACCTCATTCAATGTTGGTTCTAAAGTGATTAAAAACAACCTCAACCATATTGCATTAACGGGCACAGGTGTGTGTAATCCGATTATCAATAAAGATGAATAAACCTAACCGCAGCTAGCCTTAATAAAGGGCATGATAGCAGCATCTACCTTGCCCTTCATTTTTTGGGATACGTCAAATTGACCACACTCAGTGAATAGAATGGCTAATCGCTATTACTGATCATCAACTGACTTCTAAGCTGGCTTTTTAACTTGCTGTACGACCCAATTTAGGCATAAAAAAACCGATGCATACATCGGTTTTTGGGGCTTAAATAACATCTTTTATGTGATTGCTTAACTGCGATCACCTAATTGTTATCATCTATCGTTTAAATCATTGCAGAATTAGCCGATATCAGAGCCTATTAAGCGTGCGCGACTTTACGTTTACTGTGGGCAATAATCAGCCCTACTAAACATATAATCCCAACAGCGATACCCACTGGCTGGCTTAACTCTTGTGGTAAACCAAGGCCAACACCCGCAGTCATAATATAAGAGACTGTGATAGAAGTACCGACGATTGCAGGTAAACTCACAATCCAATGGAAAGTACCACGGTTAAATAAGTACTTAGTTGCCAACCACAGTACACTGGTTGAAAGTAACATGTTGGAGAAGGCAAAATAGCGCCAGATTAATGAGAAATCAATCTTAGTCATAAAGTATGCAATCACCAGAATTGGAATGGCTAATAGCAAACGGTTACGCATACTTTGCGGGATTTTAAACGCATCAATGATGGTCAAACGTAATGAACGGAACGCGGTATCCCCTGAGGTTATCGGGAAAATTGCTACAGCAATAATCGCCATAATACCACCAGCAACGCCAAGATAAGTGCTCGCAACTTGGTTCACTACAAGGCCAGGCCCACCCGCATCAAGAATACTCTTAAGCTCAACATATCCACCAGGGAAAGCCGCAATACCTGCTGTTGCCCATACGCAAGCAACAATACCTTCAGACATCATTGCGCCATAATAAACTGGGCGAACATATTTTTCATTGGTTAAACAGCGAGCCATAATAGGGGCTTGAGTAGAATGGAAACCACTAATGGCACCACAAGTTATGGTGACAAATAATAACGGCCATACTGGTAAACCATCAGGATTTGGCTCCAGTAAATCATTGTTGTAATGGCTATGGTCAAAATAAGCAAAAATATCTGCAATCTCGGGCAATTGCGGCGCACTGATAAGCAGTGCCACTGCAATTGATACTGTCATCACAATCATGAGTAGACCAAATAATGGGTACAATTTAGTGATAATTTTATCAATGGGTAACAGTGTCGCTAAGAAGTAATAGCCTAAAATAACCAATACCCAAAAGGTATTGTTAGCCAAGATGGTACCTTCAAATAACTCTAAGTTACTTAACAGTCCCGCAGGACTCATAATGAACACCACACCAACGAAGAACAATAACATCGCAGTGAATACCAACATCACCCCTTTAAAGTACACATTAAAATAGTGACCGGCGATTTCAGGTAAGCTTTTACCGTCTTCTTTGATGCTCATAACTCCAGAGAAGTAATCATGCACCGCGCCGCCAATAATATTACCCAATACAATCCACACTAAGGCGATTGGACCGTATAATGCCCCCAGGATAGGACCAAAGATTGGCCCGACACCAGCAACGTTTAAAAATTGAATAAGGTACGCTCTAACGGGATGAACTTTGACGTAATCAACCCCATCGTCAAAACGTGTTTGAGGTGTTTTTGCATTTGGGTCAATGCCCGCTTGGCGCTCAACAAAAGGGCTGTAGAATTTATAAGCGAGGACTAACATCGCAATACAAATAAAGAAAATTAGCATTTTTTATTATCCATACTTGGTAGGGTATTTGGTTAGCATAGAGTGTCAGGTAGTTACTAACATTGGTCAAGCTATCCAGAGTTATACCAAGGTCGGGGTTGCGTTACTCAAATCATTAAACTGTAGATATATTACCAACCAAAAGAAATAATCATTCGCGTGACATCAAATCGCCCCTATCAATAAAGCTTAAGCCACTAATAAAACAGCTATTTCAATAATTTAGTCAGTCTCTATGAAAACTGTATTTCAAAACTGTTGCTTAATTACTAATTAATAAACCTGCAAGCAAAAGCCATTTTTGTGATCACCGTCCATACTTGGAAATTCAAAAGAACGTTCACATCTCAAAAAGTAGCAAGGTAGCTATTTATTAAAGAGCTTAGCAATTAAGCACTAAGCAGTTATAACCATACTCGCCGCAATGACGACGCCCCTACGTTATTTGCTGGGCGTTAAAGGAATATGTTGAGTAACCATTATTAGCTCAACACTAACTCTACGACCCCAAGTATCCTCTTAGCTCAAAGCTAGCTATTGATAAGCTCAGCTTTAATTAGCTTAAGTAAAAAGGTTTCACGTTCAATGGATAAACCTTTTTTAGCGCTATTGGCAATGGTATTAAGGTTGTGCTGAATCGCTTCATCAATATCAATCCATACAGGCTGCATGCCGTTGCTAATTTCGTGGGCTTCAAATCGGGTCTCACCCAGCTCACTATCTATCTCACAGCTAAAACAGTAGCTCAGCATGTTTATCACTTTATAGCCATCACGATCCCAAGGGCGATACTCTTCATAAACCCCAAATGCGGTAATATTGCTAATAGATTTCGCACCGGTTTCTTCTTGTAACTCGCGGATCAACCCTTGCTCAATATCTTCATGGGCATCAACACCGCCACCTGGCAAGCTGTAATCGTGATAACGCTCGGTATATAACATCAAAATATTATTACCTTTTAATACAATTGCTCTAGCAGCAATTCGCGTCAGCATATGTGGTTGATTAGCAGCAACAAACTCGATAGGTGTGTCAGAGTGATGACAGGTTTTTAAGTGGCGCATAATATTCAATATGATGAAAAAGCGCATGATACGTGGCAAATAACTTGATTTCAATCTAAGAGGTTAGCGGCAACTACTGATTAATCGTTAATCATCGACTCGCATTCAAAACCTTGCCTCATTGAATCAAAGCGGCATTTAGACCCACATTGCCAAGGGGCATTCTGATAAGTGACAGACATATCTTGGGAGTAAATTTTGCATGAAGCATAATCATTAAAACCATCTTGCATCAAATAACTGGCTGACTCATAACCATTTTTATAAACAAATGATGTCCAAGTTTCGGGGCTATGGCTTTGGTGAGCCTTGGTAATATAGATCACCGCTGAAACCGTTGCTAACAGCAAGCTTAAAATGATGATAATTGATTGTTTATTAGCAATTGGGTTGCTGGACATAATTAGCCTAAAAAGCTGAAACTGAATTGTATAAACTAGTTATACACAAACTACGCGCAGATTAATATGCGCCCGTTAACTGCGGTTAAAACTCACCGCCCAAACAAGCTTTAAAGCATGGTGTTACTACTTCTAGCCGAATAACTTAACGCCCAACAATGCTTTGCTCAAACTTGCTAACAATTACAAGGTTGACATTTCCCCTTGGCTTAACAATATTGTTAGCTAATTTTTATCTAAAAAACGCTCTATAAATACTTTAATTACCAACAAGGAAGAAGATAATAATGAAAAAGTCCTTAATCGCCCTCGCCCTCGCCTCCAGTTTTTTAACCGCATGCGGTACATCTGATGTCAAAGTCACTAATGAAGCAGCAGAAGTCACTGCCCAAGCCAAAGGCGCAGCTGAGCTTGGTAGCTTTGGGGTTGATTTAAGCGCCCGCAATGAAGCAGTTAAACCCGGTGATGACTTCTTTATGTATGCCAGTGGTACTTGGTATGACAACTTTGACATGCCAGCAGATAAAACTCGTTATGGCGCATTTACAGCATTAGCTGAGCGCAGTGAAACCCAAGTTAAAGAAATCATTGATGATATCACCAGCCGCAATGACTTAAATGCTGAAGAGCAACTTATCGCTGATTTTTATAATGCTTACATGGACACTAACACCATTAATAAGCTGGGTGTCAGCCCAATTCAAGCAACCCTTGATAGCATCAACAACATTAACAACACCGACGACTTAACCAAAGTCTTCGGTCAAACTTGGTTAACCGATGCTGCATCGCCAATTTATGGTGGCATGTGGTTTAATCGCATCAATCCAGATCAATATGAAATGTCTATTGGCGCAGGTGGTCTAGGTTTACCCGACCGTTCTTATTATCTAGAAGACAGTGAACGTTTCGTTAACATCCGCAAAGCCTATGTTGAGCACATTACAGCCATGCTGGCTTTCACTGGTATCAAAGATGGCAGCGCTCGCGCTGAAGCCATACTGGCATTAGAAACAAAAATTGCTGAAGGTCAATGGCCAAGAGAAAAGCGCCGTAACCGCGACCTGACCCTCAACCAAGTTAAACGTGCTGATTTAGCAGCGCAATACCCAGGCTTTAATTGGGATTTATTTATCGAACAAACGGGCTATCAAGTTCCACAATTAAATATCTCACAGCCTGAGCCAGTTAAAGCAATGATTGCCTTAATTAATCAGCAACCACTTAATGTTTGGCAGGATTACCTTAAGTTCCACACCATCAGTAATAATGCAGAATTATTATCTGAAGACATCTACAACACCAGCTTTGCTTTTTACGGTAAAGAGTTAAGCGGGCAAGAAGAGCCTAAACCACGCTGGAAACGCGCAGTCGCTGAAATGTCGGGCACGCAATCATTAGGTTTTGCGATTGGTAAAGTGTATGTGGCACGTTATTTCCCTGAATCATCAAAACAGCAAATGGCGGAATTAGTTGAGAACTTACGTACTTCTCTCGGTCAACGTATTGATGGCCTAGATTGGATGGGTGCTGAAACTAAAGTCAATGCACACGCTAAACTTGCCGCATTTAAACCAAAGATTGGTTACCCAGATGTATGGCAACAGTTTGATGGTTTATCACTGACAAGCAAAGATTTAGTGGCGAACATCCACAACCTACGTCAATATTTTCATGCTGACAGCGTCGCTAAAGAGCTACAAAAAACCGACCGTAACCGTTGGGGCATGACGCCACAATTTGTCAATGCCTATTACAATAGTTCATTCAACGAGATTGTATTCCCAGCCGCAATTTTACAGCCACCATTCTTTGACCCTAACGCAGATGCCGCAGTGAACTACGGCGGCATTGGCGCCGTTATTGGCCACGAAATGGGCCATGGTTTTGATGACCAGGGCTCAAAATCGGACGCCAACGGTATTCAGCGTAATTGGTGGACCGACTCAGATAGAGCGGCATTTGATGCTAAAGCTGACCAGCTAGCAGCGCAATACAGTTTATATGAGCCAATCCCAGAAAACTTCGTTAATGGCCGTAATAGCCTTGGTGAAAATATCGGTGATGTTGGCGGCTTAGCCATGGCGTATAACGCTTATCAACTGAGTTTAAACGGCAAAGAAGCGCCGATTATTGATGGCCTTACAGGCGATCAACGCTTCTTTTTAGCATGGGCGCAAGTGTGGAAAGAAAAACGTACTGAGCAAAGTATGTTAAGTCAGCTTCGTGCAGGTACTCACGCGCCAGGGCGTTACCGCGCATTAGCGCCACGTAACCATGATGCATGGTACAAAGCCTTTGATGTTAAACCTGGTGACAAGCTGTACCTACCAGAAGATCAACGTGTGCGTATTTGGTAGTTAAGCAATAATCAGAGCTAATCAAACTTGATTAAAAAACCAAAATGCCAGTTCAATTGACTGGCATTTTTTATCTTTAAGTTATGTAATGAACCCACTTTAAAGTAACAGTCAATCCATATGATATTCGCAGCTGAACAATAACCAATGGTTATGAGCTTTATCATTGTTAATTTCGTATTAGTCCCAATATCTGATTTATACCCGCGCATATAACAACGCACGCTTTTAAAACACATGCTTTTAAAACAGAATAGTGACACAGATAAGGAAACATCATGAGCAACGAATATGTACCACCAAAAGTCTGGACCATGAATCAAGAAAACGGTGGTCAATGGGCAAGTATTAACCGACCAGACTCAGGCGCTCGTCACCAAAAAGAATTAGCTATTGGCAGCAACCCAATTCAGCTGCATTCATTAGCCACACCAAATGGCCAGAAAGTCACCATCATGCTAGAAGAGCTACTAGCCAAAGGGGTAAAAGAGGCAGAATACGATGCTTACTTGATTAATATTGGCGAAGGTGAGCAGTTCTCATCAGGCTTTGTTGATATCAATCCAAACTCTAAAATTCCAGCATTATCCGATAACTCAGGTGCTAAAGCGGTGCGAGTATTTGAGTCTGGCGCGATTTTAGTTTATTTAGCAGATAAGTTCGGTCACTTCATACCAAAAGACTTTGCTCTGCGCACAGAAACGCTAAATTGGTTATTTTGGCTTCAAGGAGCAGCGCCTTATCTGGGGGGCGGCTTTGGTCACTTTTATGCATATGCCCCAGAAAAATTTGAATACCCGATTAATCGCTTCGCTATGGAAACCAAACGTCAACTTGATGTGCTTGATAAGCAATTAGCGAAACATGCCTTTATTGCCGGTGATGAATACACCATTGCCGATATGGCAATTTGGCCATGGTACGGCAGTTTGGTGCTGGGCCATCTTTATGATGCTGCAGAGTTTTTAGATGTCGCAAGCTATCCGAACTTAGTTCGTTGGGCCAATATTATTGCCCAGCGCCAAGCAGTAAAGCGTGGTCGTATCGTCAATCGCTCATGGGGCGAAGAATGGGAGCAACTGCCTAATCGCCACAGTGCAGCTGATATTGATGAGGTACTGAATAAACAGCCGTAAATTAAGCGTCTTAAAACTCTTAATTCAGATAATAGCTATGCCATTTAAACAAAAAACCACGCTTAATCTAATTAGCGTGGTTTTTATTTAGCTCTGATTTATTCAGTTAGGTCAAAGGCCTTATAACTAAACATTGCGATACTTATTTATTAAAGCCAAATCATTAAAGCTCAACCTATAAACCTAAACCACTAAACTTTAATCGCTTTAAAGTGCTCTGAAGGTGTGACCAGCTCTTGCTGGGCTGCAATAGTTTGTAGCTCCCACTGGCGCTGATGGGCGGTCTCTTTTAACACGCCATAACAAGCATCTGTTGCATGTTCAAATGCCTCAACAGCAGATAAGCCTTGCACTAAACTTGCGGTAAATAACGCCGAAATTAAATCACCAACACCAACTGGCTGTTTTACGAACTCAAGTTGTGGACGCTGACTGATATAACAACCCTCTTGGGTTGCCAGCATCATGGTGAATGTCTCATCAGCGATGCTGTGTAAATGCTTAACCAACACAATATCAGGCCCTAAAGACAATGCTTTTTGGCAAGCTGCTTTAGCTTGCTCAAGATTGGTAATATCCATTTGAGTGAACTGACTCAGCTCAAATTGATTAGGTACAATCACATCAGCCAGAGGCATAAGTTGTTTAATTAATTGCTCAGTAATACCATCAGCCAAAATACAGCCCTTTTCAGGGTCACCCATTACAGGATCACACACATAAATAGCCTGAGGATTGATCTCTTTAACCGTTTGAATGGTTTGGATCACTGCTTGGCACTGCTCAGCACTACCTTGGTAACCTGATAGCACCGCCTGACAATCTGCAAGCTTACCTATGTTACCAATACCCGCCACCAGCTCATTAATATCATCGGCAGAAAAAGCCCGCCCAGTCCAGCCCTGTTGGTACTGAGTATGATTTGAAAACTGCACTGTATGAATAGGCCAAACTTCTAAACCCATACGCTGCATAGGAAATACTGCAGAACTATTTCCTGCATGCCCGTAAACAACATGCGACTGGATCGAAATGACACCTTTCATAACACTCTCTTTTATTTATGTTTTAAGAATAATTAACTATCTACATTTAAAGAATATCAGTTAACGACAACCAATATAAACAACATCTAATGTAAGTCATAGACTAAAATAACGATATTAAAATGCTTCCCCGACAGAAAGATAAAGCGCATCATTATTATTGGATGAGCGAGCATAATCTAAGCGTAAATTGATTCGCTCTGCTGGTTGTAGCATAAAGCGCACGCCAATACCGTATGAAGGAATGATATCATCAGATTTATCCGCATGATTCACATCATCCAATTTACCTGCGCCAATAAAACCCACTAATCCCCAGCGCTTATGAAAACGCCAACGGGCTTCAGCTTCTGTTTCAATGGCACCTAAGGCCATATATTCAGTGGATGAAAAACCACGTAACCCTAAACGACAAGCTGCCCATAGCGGCACGCTACCCTCTTTCAAACAGCCTTTTAATTTATAAGCCACGGTTATCGACTCATGCACAGGAAAATAACCATCAAACTCTAATGAATAAGATTCAAAGTTGGTATCACTGCCAATGGCATCATCAAAAAAAGTGCCGTTGAGCTTAAAGTAATAACCATCATAAGGGTTAGTAGGCACATCACGAGAATCATAAATAATCCCAGCACCAAGTCCTGCGGAGACAATTTCATTTCGTAAATCGAAATCGATGGAGCTAATGTTAACATTAAAGTCTTGTTCAAAATCAATGAATACCCCATTAACTCCGACAAACCAATTACCACTAATGCGTCGCTCCAATTCAAGCAGTGCACCGTAGCCAGAAATATCCCAATCAACGTCGATAGGTAAACCAAGCAACTCGGTTGACACTAACGGCAGCTTTAAATCGGCATAGGCGACCCCACCTTTTAAATGCCAGTTATTATTATCCCAATAACTGGCATGGCCAACTGCCGCGCCCCAACTGTCATTACTGGAATAAAACCCTGCGATACCGGTAACAGAAGGAGGTTGTACCGCTTTTTGCTCTGCGGTTTGTGGATAAAAGTAGCCCACTAATCCGCCTAAACCTGAATCAATGGTCGGATTTGAAAACGGAATGGGCGCTGCCACAAAATTGCCTTTATTCACGGTTAAAGGTGCTTGGTTTTCTTTTAAATTTGGCACTAATGAGCTTGGCTCATTGGCAACGCTATCTTCAGCATTATCATTAGCAACAGCAGCCATAGGCGTCAGCAGCATACACAGCAATGGGCCAATAACAATAGAATTCAACCTGATCGTTCCCATAGATACTCCCTTAATTCATTTGCTCTAGTATCACGCAGCTAATACACCATGTCGCAATCTTGCCCAATTAAGCTTTGTTGCTGTTTTAATACTTTGTATAACTGTGAAATATAGTACAAAATTTTTCAATCAAGCATAAAAAATGCCAATCAAAAGATTGGCATTTTCATTTCTCAATCATCAGTCAATATTTGACTGATTAACTGCGGTATTGATTAACTAGCTTGCTTGATACTCTGCAAAGTAGCCATCAAGTACGACTCTTGTCGCACGACCAATTAACTCATAATCGTAGTGAGTTAGGTTAGCTAGTGATACACGCACTGAAGCATGAACAACATCAAATCCTTTACCTGGTAATAAAATTACCCCTGTTTTGTACGCTAACACAAAGAGGAAGTCTTGACCTTTATTGTTATCTTTAAACCATTGTACAAACTCATCGCCATAAAGTTTACCACCTAAAGCATCTAACTCTAGTAGGGTGTAGTAATCAACACGGTCTTCGTTTTCTTCAATTTCAACACCCATGTTTTTATACAATGTGATGTAACGTTCACGAATAATACGTTTACAAGCTGCTTTGTAATTATCTTCCAAGTCCATTAAACAACTTAATGAAAATAATGCCATTTGCACCTGTTGTGGTAATGCTAAACCAGCTGTGTGGTTTAGGGCTACAGCACGACTGTCGGCAACGATACGGTCAATAAACTTAATGTCTCTTGGTTCAGGTGTCAGTGTTTTATAACGGTTATCTAACTGTAATTGATGCGCTTCTGGTAACGCACGCATTGCATCATCAAATACGTTTTCATAATGAATACCGATAGTACCTAAACGCCAGCCGGTTGCACCAAAGTATTTTGAGAATGAATACACACATAAGGTGTTGTATGGCAGTTTGGCAAATAGCGAAATAAAGTTGTCTGCAAATGTGCCATATACGTCATCAGTGATGATGAACAAATCTTTGCGCTGTGTGTTAACAAAGTCAGTTAAACGGTCTAACGTATCGTTTGAAAACTTAACCGATGCAGGATTGGCAGGGTTAACCACACACAATAGTTTGATACCGGTATCAGCTAATTTTTCAATTTCTGATTGTGGTAACTGCCATGTATTTTCGTCTAAGCGTAATTCAACAATTTCTAACTCATATTCAGCAAGCTCTGGAATCTCTAAATAAGGGGTAAAGATAGGCGTCACTAACGCCACTTTGTCGCCTTTTTTAAGTAAACCATTGTTGAACATTGTCGCAAAAGTATAAGTCATAGACGCAGTGCCACCTTCAGTAGCGAACAGGTCAAAGTCAGTTGTCATTGGCATTGGGCCATACATTTCTTCACCTATGTACTGCTTAACCACTTTTTCAATGTTGGTTAACATACGTGAAGGCACAGGGTAGTTACAGGCTAAAAACGCGTTTACAAATTCGTGTAAAAAAGCTTGCTTATCAATACCTAAACGGTCATTAGCATAGCTAATTGCTTTTTGTAAAAACTTAACGCCATCTCTGTTTAGGTTTTCTTTTGCGAAAGTGTCAAAACGTTCAACAACGCCAACACCATCCGGAATACCACCAAAACCTTCGTTTAAGTATGAGTAGCTGCGCTCTGATTCTTCGATAGCAAAATCGCCTAAACGTAAGAATGCTTTACGAGGTAAGGTGGCCAAGAAGTTGGGGTTACCGCGGCCCGCATCCAATAAAATACGATCTGGAACGGTTTTAGCCACTTCAATCAATTTATCTTTTAATTCAAATGGGCTTAAGTTGGCAAATTTAGTGAAATCGATTGTTGGTACAGTTTGAGTATTTGATGTAGTCATAATATTTTACCTATTTATCAATTTAAAAGGGTGAATTTGGGGTGATAGTCGATAAGAGGAGACGTCACTCTCATCGACTATCTAGGGTAATTATTGGGTTGAAATAATGCCGACAATGATTGGACCCCAAAGGGTGAGTAATACATTGGCAATGGCGTAAGTGACCGTGAAAGCAAATACCGGTGTTGCATTACCTGCTTTTTCAAGTAGAGCTGCAAAGCCTGGATTAGCGCTGCGGCCACCTGCAACACAAGCTAGTGCTTCAATCGGGTTCTTAATCTTCAATACGTAGTAAGAGATAAAGAAAGAGATAATTTGTGGAATAATGGTTACCGCGACACCTAGGAACAATAAGGTTAAACCGTTTTCTTTAACCATATCGATTGCCTGAGGTCCTGCTTGTAAACCGACAACCCCAACAAATACCGCTAAACCAAAGTCACGTAAGAAGTTTGAAGCGCCCAGTGGCAGTGATCCCATATTTGGTTTACGACTACGTAACCAGCCCACAAATAAACCTGAAATCAAACAACCTGCACCTGAACCAATTGTCACTGGAATACCGGCTATTTCGAAGTTAATCAGACCAATTAATAAGCCACCTACCATACCTAAACCAAACAGTACGTAGTCAGTTGAAAATAATGAAACTAAACGCTTACCGATGCCTTTTTCGATACGGTTAATATCTTTTGCAGAGCCAGTGACTTGAATAATGTCATTTTTATGGACGATAAAATCGGCTGAAATATTTTGCGAGTTACCACCACGGATCACGTCGGTAACATATACACCACGTAAGGTATCCACGTTAGTTTCAGCTTTAATCTGTGCAAGTGTTTTACCAATTAATTGCTTGTCATTAGCAACAAGTTGACGATTTTCTTCAATTAATACGGTGCCACGTGGTAATGCCACTTCATGCTTGGCAGACTCTATGTGTCCAGCGATAGCTTGGCGAAGACCGGTTACCACTAAGATGTCACCCGCTTTTATCACCACTGATTTATCAACTTCAATGTTTTGACCATCACGTGAAATCATTTCGATAGCGGTATCAAGCAGATCACCGTTTACAGTTTGAATATCTTGACCAATTAATCGACTGTCTGTAGGAATTTTATAAGCACGTGACACAAGATCTGTCATCGCATTAAATTCACCTGGCGCCAGCTCAGGCTTACCGTCAGACATTTTTTCAGCTAGCTTTAGTGCTTCTTCGCGGATATCCCATTTCATAAAGGTCGGAATTAACCATGACACCATTAAAATTGGGCCTAACGAACCAAAGATGTATGTTACGGCGTAACCCACAGCCACATTGGTTTGCATCAAGCTTTTAGCTTCTTCGGTCATGCCACCTAATTGAGATATCGCATCACCAGCAGTACCAATAATGGCTGATTGCGTTAAGCCACCGGCAGCAAGACCTGCTGCAGTACCACTGTCTAAGCTAAATAACTTAGCTGCCACTAATACCGTAATTAAACCGGTTACCGTCATCACGACAGCGGAAAGTAAAATGTTGATAGTTTTGAAGTTAAGCGCGCCAAAGAATTGAGGCCCACCTTGATAACCTACCGCATAAATAAATAATGCGAAGAAGATGGTTTTGACTCCTGGGTCTATTTGCACACCAAATTGGCCAATTAATACTCCCATCAACAAGGTACCTGCAATACCACCAAGAACAAAACGTCCTATGGTAATTTTGCCGATCAGATAACCAAGTGCCAGAGTAATAAACAACGCAATATAGGGCGAAATAGCAAAAAGATTTTGGATGATATTCATAATCATTGCTGCCTTACAGGTTAAGTTTACATATTAAGAATTAGGTGGAGCGAACTGACTGGCATATTTGCTAGAATTAACACTGCTGAATCCAGATTGAACCTTTCAATCCGACCGTTTGACCAGTGATACCTTGTGTCTTTCGCTTCCTTGGAAAACATCGTAGGGATAAACATACAATCCGATTAATACATTTTGATGGATCTAACCCTTCGTAAAAGACAAAATAAAGTCAAACCATCAAATACCAATAAAAACCCCTTGATAACTATAACCTTAAGCCATACTCACTTAGGGGTAGTTGATTTCTAAGATTGCTAGACTTATTAAAATAAATTAAAAAGCTAAAAAATAGACGAATTAGATAGGAAATGGCGAACTATGCCTTCGCGTTCAGAATTGAGCGCCAAGTAAAGTTAGCTTAACTCACCGACTAAATGATTATGAAGTATCAGCAAGCTTAGCGGTTTAGCGGTTTAG
>NZ_JBFRKG010000025.1:21451-66909 GCF_041469325.1 Shewanella sp. 10N.286.51.B8 | reverse complement strand
GCGGTTTAGCGGTTTAGCGGAGGACTATCCAACAATATAATGGCTTTGATTAGGCTATTTACCCATACCTCGACCACACAACATAAAACTCTGTTTTATATATTATTAACATAAATTTTAGGTACAAAAAAACCTAACCTCAAACACCATTTTAGCGTTATTGCCGCAACAGTATCGAAGATTAGGTTTTAGTTTGTCAGCCTTTTCAAGCAAAGACGCTAGGGCTGGCTCGGTAGCACCGCATATAACAGTATATAAATCACAATTTCATTAACTTACATTAGTCGTATTCGGTTAATAACAGTTTAATTTCACGACTAAAATCGCCGCCATATTTAGCATCTCGCAAACCGTATTCAACAAACGCTTTCATATAACCAAGCTTATCGCCACAGTCATGGGATTTACCCGTCATATTAAAAGCTTCCACCGCATCAGATTTAATCAGCATATCAATAGCATCAGTTAATTGAATTTCATCCCCTGCGCCCGGCGGCGTTTGGGCTAGTAAATCCCAAATTTTTTCGGACAACACGTAACGACCAACCACGGCTAAATTTGACGGCGCTTGACCCACTGCAGGCTTTTCAACCATTTTATACACTTTGACTGACTCTCCAGCCATCACGGTTTCACCAGCGCAATCTGCAATGCCGTACTTATTCACTTGCTCATCAGGTACAGGGGCCACCATAATTTGACTGCCTTGGGACTCCTGATAACGCACCAGCATAGAAGCTAAGTTTTCAGTTCGCTGATCCGCTGAGTAGGCATCTAAAATGACATCGGGCAACACCACTGCAAATGGATTATTTCCAATACAGGGTTTTGCACATAATATCGCATGGCCTAAGCCCTTAGCCTCACCCTGACGCACATGCATAATGGTGACATTTTTAGGGCAAATAGACTGCACTTCATGTAATAACTGACGTTTAACCCGTTTTTCTAAGGTTGACTCTAACTCGTAAGATTTATCAAAGTGGTTTTCAATTGCATTTTTACTGGCATGAGTCACCAATACAATTTCTTTAATTCCCGCACTGACACATTCATCAACAATATATTGAATTAAGGGTTTATCAACAATGGGTAACATTTCTTTAGGTATGGCTTTGGTAGCTGGCAACATACGCGTGCCTAAACCTGCAACGGGAATGACAACTTTCATAAAATATCCTTATTTAACTAGCGCTAAATTGTATAGTAAAAGTAAAACTAAAATGATTTTCGAGCCTTTCGCTGAGGCTCAGAAGGTAAATAACGAACCGACCAACACAGGGTTATTATGGTTAAAAACAGTAACGTATTGGCTGGTGCTTGTAGATGGAAATCAACCGAGATATGCAAGAGCATATATACGATAGCCATAGCACAACCAAATGCGATACCCTTATAAAGCTTGTTATTGCGTAGATACATTGTTCGACAAGCAAGCCAAAACGAATACAACACCCAAGCGCCTAATATCACCGTCATAACAACACCATACTCAATTACAAATTGCACATATTCATTATGGGCATGATCATAAAAACCAGAGTAAAACTGGGGTTGGTATTGCGGAAAAACCGTATAAAAGCTGCCTCCTCCTGTACCTGTAAAAAGATTATCTTGAATGATAGGTAAGCTATCAATAACCACATTATCGCGGGTTTCTGAAGCAAAGCTGGTCTCAGCTAAGCGCTGCTTAACTTTTTCAATCCCAAAAATCGAACCAACAATAATCAAATCTAAAATAAAAATACTGATAACTAAGGGTTTAAACAATGTCGGCGGGCGGCGGTAAATAAATAATGCAATAACCGACATCAGGCCTAAAGCAGCAAAAAAGCCCGCATTGCCCATCCGCGAACGGCTCATTATTAGTCCTATAACCATCAACACGATTGCTAAACGTAAAATTAATTTTCGACTTAATAGTGTTGATATCATCCCGATAAGCATGGCGCGCTTATCTTGATCGTGCTTAGTGGTTTTAAGCTCTGATAACAGCCAACCAAACGCAATGCTTAAACATAAGGCTAAATAATTAGCAAAATGATTTTGATACACAAAGGATCCACGGGCCTTTTCGCCATCACTAAAACCTAAAATGGGCGAGGCATCTAACTGCAGTAGATTCAGAATCACCCCATAAAAAGCCTGCAAACACCCTGATAAGATAATTGCTATAAACAGCCACCTTAAAGTTTTAGAATGCTGACAATATTGGCTTAATAAGAAAATAAAAATTGAATAACACAGAGTCTTAAGGAGTTGTTGTTGAGTCTGGTAAGGGTCGACACTATCAATACCTGGAAGCCAATTAAGATACTGTAAAAATAAATATATCAATAACAGCCCTGGGGGGAGCAATAATTGCTTTTGCCACTGGTAGCGAAAAAATGCACTATCATGCTTCAGGCAATAGCCAAGATGTACTATCCCCAGTGATATTGTTGTAAATTCAAGGATCGCCAACGCCCAAATACGATTACTGCCTAAAGGGATTGGCATCCAAATAATCACCACACACAGAGCCAATATCATAAAATGATCAAAGCGTCCGCTGAAAACCTTCGTTGGTTTGGCAAGAGTATCCATTAACGACACAGTTCCTTTTCAACCCAGTTTTTATCTTTGGGAGTAAACTCTGGGGTGATAAATTTAAAGTAGGTACATACTATTGGCGTCATGTCATATTGCGTGGCTAAGCGCTTCAAATCAGTGCGCACGTCCCAGCTAGCCATAGCTGAAATCCGCGCCGTTTCAAAAACGTTTTTCTTTTGTACTAGGGTTAACTGAGGCCAATATGCAAAACCGATGGCTAGAATTTGGTGCAATACTTCAGGGGTATAAGGACCGTACAGTACAGCCTTATCTAATAAAGGCCATACTTGTGACACATCATGCTGAATGAAGGCTAAATTATATGCGTAATCACTATAAGCATTAGGCCATGTCGGCCTTTGGGAAATGGCATTGGTATATAACTGGTTAAATAGTGCGTTATTGGCAGCGGCAAAATTTGCATATACGCCCCACTCCATGACTTTTGCCAAGGTCAATAAATAGTGAGGGTTTTTACTATCAAGGTTATAAGCATTATCAGCGGCCAATAATGCCGCTGAGTATTGAAGCTGGGTAGGAGGGTTATTTTTCTGCCAATGATCAATATAGAATCGGGATTTAAAATGATACGCACTGGCCATGCCTTTTTGCACAATAACCGGCAATATCGCCGCTAGCAAAAGGAGTAAAAATACATATATCAGCCTTTGCCTTGACCAAGTGAAGTTTTTTATCATTTTAAACTTCAACATTTTATGTCATCACCTTATGATTATTGAAATAGCGAATTAGAAATAGTTCTGGGCATCTCTGTCGTTAATGCAAAAGCGTACTCTTCATCAACTAAGCTACTAACCAATTGCTTTGCTTGGGCAATTTTAGGTGGGCGACGTTTTAAGGAATGGCAATCTGAAGCGATGATGGAATAAAAACGCTCTTTTAAAAATTGCTCACTCAATTGCTGCGGCGCCGAGCCAAAATCGCCAATTAGCGACGCTGCTGTTAACTGAAATAAACAGCCAGCTTGGACAAAGGGCTTAATTCTATGGGGGTGGTTTTGCAGCTCTCTATTACGTTCAGGGTGAGCAATCATCGGTAATACATTTTTACTCAATAACCAGCTAATTAACCTATCTGTTCCCGCTGGGATATGGCTACTGGGTAACTCTAATAGTAGGACATCTTTTTGCTGATAATGACCAATAAAAGGCAATTTATGTTGCTCAACAAACAAGACGATTTCTGGTGAAATCCGCACTTCCGCTGCCGCGCGCAATTCAATAGCAATGTTAGAGCTAACTAGGGCTTGTGAAAGCGCCTTATAAGCTGCAGATATTGAGTTGATATCATTGTCATATATGCCTAGATGGATATGCGGGGTTGCCACCATGCGGGTTACCCCTTGCTCCTGTGCCAAAGCCATTAAACTCAGTGCTTCATCAACGGATTTAGCTCCATCGTCGATATTGGCTAATACATGGCAATGTAAATCAATCATACTTTTATATTGTCCAAGTCAGAAAACGGCTTAGGCTTATCTTTGGCGGCATAATCTGCAAACTGTACAGGTTTACCTTTTGGAGCCTGCTCAGCGCCATAGGCTTTATAGTAGCCATAATCACCTTGATAATGCTGTGCATCTTTAGTATTGAATTGGTTTAGAACGACACCAAATACTTTACTTCTCGCTTGATTTAATTTTGCTAAGCTTAATTTAATCACTTCATTTCGAGTATGATCGGCTTTTACCACTAATACCGTTGCATCACATAACGAAGTAATAATCAATGCGTCACTGACGGCATGTATTGGAGGTGTATCAATAATGATTTTAGTGTATTGGGTTTTAAGTAAGGTTAACAATTTAGGAAACTGGCTAGAAGACAGAAGCTCCTGCGGGTTAAGTGGCACGGCTCCTGCGGGCATAAAGTCAACGTTCGGTTTAACATCGGCAACGATACAATGAGGCAAGCTTTCTGTACCTGATAATATATTAGCAAGCCCTGGCTGATAAGAGGGTAAACCAAAACGCTCGCCCATACTGGATTTACGTAAGTCCGCATCGATTATCAATACTTTTTCCATCGTAGAAAAAGCAAAGCCTAAGTTCATTGAAGTGCTGGTTTTCCCTTCGTTAGGCGTCGATGATGTCACTTCAATGGTAGAGAAGTCACTGCCCATGGCCATTAATGACATCGATGTTCTTATGGTGCGAACCGCTTCTGCATGTAAAGGCTGGTTACTGTCATAAAAGGCGAAGTTAATCTCTTTATAAGTAGCTCTTTTCTTGGCTTTTGGAATATAACCTAATGCCCGCTGCGATAATATTTTCTCTACGTCATCGCTATTTTTAACTGTGTCATTTAACCCATCCAGTATTAATACCATCACCACCCCAAAGCCTAAGCTGGCAAAAAAGGTCAATATTACAATCAGCTTTTTATTGGGTTTAGTAGGATAGATTGGCACAATCGCTCTGTCAGTAAAGCGGGCGATAGGCGAGTCAAAACTGCCGGTCACTTCGGTTTCTTTTTGACGAGCAAGAAAGCTATCAAACAATTGTTGATTAGTATCAACTTCACGCAGCATGCGACGGAAATCAGTATCTATAGTGCTCAGGTTTTGAAAAGAGCCTTTTGATTTATTAAACTGCGCTTCTAACCCCTTCAGCTTACGTCCTGCTGTTTGCGCTTCTTCTTCAATACCTCTCACTAATCTTGCTATTTGGCTATGTAAATTACTCTGTACTGATTTAAGCTCAGCTTTTGCCGCGATCATTTTTGGATGCTTTGGCCCATAAATTTGCTCAAGCTCAGAAACTTTTCTTTCAACAATCACCACTTCACGCTTAACATTTTGAATCGAGGGATGGGAGGTTACTTCAGGTAAGCTTTCTAAACGGCTGATATCAGTAGCACCGTAGCGCCTGACCACGGTAATAAAACTCTCTGCCTGCGCTTTGCGTGAGCGTGCCATGGCAATTTCATCACTTAATCGTTCGAGCTCTTTAGCATCTAACGCTGTGACCCCTTCAACATCAACCAGACCATTCGCCCGCTTAAAAGATTCTAAGCGTGTTTCAGATTCATCTAGCTTTAATCTTAGCTCTTCTAGCCTTCCACCTAACCAAGTATTGGCCTTTTGTGTCATGCCAACCTTTGCTTCCAATTGACTTAAAATATAGGTATCTCCCACCACATTAGCCACTAATGCGGCCAAGGCGGGATCTGAGCTTTCATAACGAATATGGACCAATTGCGTTTTTCTAACCGGTGAAATACTGATATCTTCGGCAAAGGTATCGATTAATTGTTGCTTAACAATTTCTTGGTCAACATTTTCTGTAGCACTCCCTTCAGGCAATAAGTCATCAGGTAGGTACTCTTCGGGAATATATTCTTTTGGAATAAAATCGAGTAAATAGGCTAGTTGACTAAGCAAACTTGGTTCTGAGACAAATGCAGGGTGATTTATTAAATCTAATTCGTTAAATACTCGCTCTGCAATTGAGCGTGATTTTATAATTTCAAATTGAGTTAAATAATATTCTTGCTGCCCTGAATTAATACCATAAACTTCATCTATTTTAATAGCATTAGCCTGTTCTGATTCGATCAATAAGGTAGACTTTGCACTGTATATTGGCGTCATTTTCAATACGACAAAAATAACCAAAGCAGTAATCAACATCGCAAAGGTTAATATGCGCCATTTAAAACGCATAACAGGTTTTATTAGCTTTTTGAAATCAATTAGCTGATCCATTTGAATTTGAGGCAATGGGTTGGCTCGCCTTTCCTGCTGAGTCATTTAAAAGAACCTCTGTTCAATGGTAATAGTATCACCAGCAAAAATCTTACTGTTAATGTTGCCACGCTTGGAGTTTACCTTTGCGCCTTCTCGGGAAATATTGATTTTGTCTTCTGAAGCCCGCTCAGTCAGCCCACCGGCTAGTGCGATGGCTTGGTTAACTGTCATTCCTGGCTGATATGGATAGCCACCCGGTTTTTTAACCTCGCCGTGAATATAAAAAGGTCGATATTCCACCATTCCGACATAGACACTAGGCTCAACAAAATAATCCCCTTTAAGACCCTTATAAACAATTTGCTCCACTTGTTTTATGGTCAAACCGTTAAGTTTAATTGGGCCTAAAAAAGGAAAATTAATGGTGCCACTATTGGTGAGTTGAGTTTCCAAGGTTAAGGCGTCCTCACCATACACTTGAATAATAATGGTATCACCAGCCCCTAATAGGTAACTATCATCAGACTCGACCGCCTCTGCAGTCGATGTCAGCATCATGGATACAAGAGCTAAAACTAGACTTAAAAATAGAAATCTCATGATTGCACCAATAATTACAAGGTCATTTCGGCAGTGATAAAATAGATATTACGATCGTAATCAAAGCGTTCTTGTATTGATGTATTGTCAGCAATATCTGCACCTGCTCTTAGCGTCATCCAGCGCAACACTTCAAAATTGAACGAAACGCGATAAACATTGGTGGTATCTTCACGCTCAAAGCCTGTGTAATCGTCTTGTATTCGATCGTACCCGAGAGTGGTACCAAACAAGTCGCTCCAATCATGGTTCCATTTAACCCCGTAAGTGGTCTCACGAACATAATCACCAAATGTATCAGGGTCCTCACTACTGCGACCGGTATAGAAGTCAAACTGACTATAGGTCAATGGTTTCCAAGTTAACTTGGCATCCCAAGCTACACCGCTAAAATCTTCCCGCTCTTGATTATCAAATGCTTTTTTCTGATAGCCGATCCTAATAGAACCCTCAGTGGTACTGGTTGCTTCCCACTCAACACCTAACTGTAAATTTTGGGTATCACTGTCTCTATCTCCGCCAGGATCCATGACGTCATAAGCGGTTTGAATATATTGGTAATCAAGAAAAATACTAGTGGCTGCTCGAGTATCATAAAAAACGGTAGCCCCTAATTTAACGTTATCTTTATTACGGAACTGGGTTAATTCTTTAAAGTTTGTATATTCCTTAGAATCATATAAACCATTAATCCTAACTCTTGCCGGCGTTGATTTAGCGCCATACTCATAATAACCACCACCCTGAAAAATATCATAGGTAGCAGGTTCTGTTGGCAGTCCATCATCAAAGCCAAAATCGAACACACCAGTACCACGATCTTCGTGACCGTAAAAATACTTAGCTTCAAGATTGAAACGATTGCTTTGATTTAACTCTACCTGAGCGCGAGCTTTTAATAGTGCATCAAGGTAGTTATCGTCGCTACTATCGAAATAATCACCGTACTCAATACCGGCATCAATAGTATAAATGTTATTCCCATCGAG
Organism: Shewanella sp. 10N.286.51.B8; assembly: GCF_041469325.1. Lineage (NCBI taxonomy): Bacteria > Pseudomonadati > Pseudomonadota > Gammaproteobacteria > Alteromonadales > Shewanellaceae > Shewanella > Shewanella sp. 10N.286.51.B8. The sequence continues at coordinate 59,020 of NZ_JBFRKG010000025.1, read as the reverse complement.
CATCTTTGCCTGCACCGCAGGGGCTACGGTTAATATCCAACTTTCTTCTTCATTTGTACTTCTACTGGCAATATTATCGTCATATTTTAAGCCTGCATTTAATGCTGGAATAAAATCAACACCGGACTCAGTGGTAATTACCCCAGCTTTTTCTTCAGCACTCACATTTGCTATCCCAGCTGAGATGACTAATAGTGTAAATATATTTAGCTTTGTTCTCATTGTTATCACCTATTCCTTTGATTGTGATTTTTAGTAAACATGTTTACCGACAAAACCTTTAAAGCATGTCATAAAGACAATTTTCACATCTAACCAAATAGACCAATTTCTTATATAAGCCAAGTCGAATTCGATTCTTTTTTCCATTTTATCAAGGGTATCGGTTTCACCACGCCAGCCATTTATCTGTGCCCAGCCCGTAATACCAGGTAATACTTTATGACGAAGCATGTAATAGGAAACTAAATGTCTATATTCTTCATTATGGGCAATCGCATGTGGTCTTGGGCCAACCACCGACATATCCCCCATGAGTACATTAAAAAATTGTGGTAATTCATCTAGCGAGGTTTTACGTAAAAATGCGCCAACATTGGTTATTCGTGCATCTCCTTTCTTCGCTTGAATAACCACATTACTGTTTTCAGTCACTGTCATTGAGCGAAATTTCCACACTTTAATTTTTCGCCCATCAAGTCCATATCTATCTTGCTTAAAAATAATAGGACCTTGGGAGTTTAATTTAACCGCGAAAGCAATAACCAATAAGACAGGACTTAAAACAATTAATGCCATAACGCTAAAAGCAAGGTCAAAACTACGTTTATAAAAGCGCATCATCCCGTTAACGGGTGACTCAAACACACTTAAGGTATCAACCTCGCCAACACTGCCTATGCGTGCATGCATTAAGTTTTTCAATAAAAAATCAGGGGTAATGAGCACATCAACTGTGCTGTCGCCTAGCGCTAAAATAATATCGGCAGTTCGCTGCTCCGCAATCATAGGTAAGCAAACATATAATTTCTGAATTTCACCTTTACGTGCAACATCGACAGCATCGTTAATAGTGCCTTTTAGGCAAGATAAGTCTAAGTTTTCAATACGTTCAGGGTCTCGATCATCGTAAAAACCAACACACTCAAAACCTAACTCATCATGTTTCTGTATTTGTTCATATAAACGCTGCCCAGCCTCCGTTAAGCCAACAATTGCAATTTTTTGGACGCTATAGCCCTTTTTACGGCGAAAACGTTTAATCTCACGAACACACAATCGCCAAGTCACTAACGATAAAAGACTTAATACATACCAGCCTCCCACCGTTACTCGTGAGTAAACTTCACTATATTTAAATACAAACAACAATAGGGTCATAAGCACAAAGGCAAGTGTTACATCCAAAGAGACGATCCTACACATGGTAGAAAACCGCCCTGAACGCCATGAGCGATAAAGCCCTAAAGACTCACCAATATAGCTATAAAAAAACAGCACCCCAATCAGCACTAATAAGTAGTCCTTATTGAAAGTAATATTATAGCTATGCATCATGATCATTAATGCGGCGGCAATAATGGCAATATCAAAGATACGCAATAAGAAACTAGAACGGGTACCGACAAATTGAAGTGTTGATGGACTTTCCATTTAGCTCACCTAATTAACTAACGATGCATTTAAATTGATGTTCAATAACTGATACAAAGTATGTTCAACTAATTGTTTAGCTTTGGATATAGAATCACTTTCGGCGTAACATCTAAATTCCGGAGCATTACCCGATGGTCGTAAATGAACAATATTGCCATTAGTAAAACTTAAGCGTAGTCCATCTGTAGAATTAACTTCTAATAATTTATTTTTAGATAGGTTTAATTGCTCAAGTAAATACTCTGGCTGCTGTAAACCTAATTTAATAATTTGTTTACTGCGTTCAGTATTAAAATCTGTCAAACGGTCGCTATGGGTAAAGCGTTGGGGTAATTGTGCTACTAATCCTGCAATAGAGTTAGAATCAGTCTTACTCAAAGCACTATGAAGTACCATCAAAACAGGCAATACAGCATCGCGAGTAGGTAGTGCAGTCAAACTATGTCCATTAACCTCGATAGTAGACTCCAGCAAGAAGCCCCCATTAGCTTCAAATCCAGCAATACGACTACTTTGCCTTTCTACCTCAGAAAACGCGGCTATCACATGGGGGGAGCCAATTTTAGTTCTTACGACTAGATCAAAATAGTGGCTTAGTTCTATGGCGGTATTACAGCTAACGGGTACAACTAATCCATCGATATCTAACGCCTTGGCGGAAAGTAACCCCAGAATGTCACCACGCAGCCAGTTACCTTGCTCATCAGCGAGCAATGGTCTGTCACCATCACCATCAGTGGAAAATAACGCATCAAGCTGATACTCGTGCGTCCACTCGATCGCTTTTTGACAATCTGCTTCACTAACTGCTTCAGTATCAATAGGCACAAAGGTATCACTGCGACCAATGGATATAACCTCGGCACCCAGCTTTTCAAAAATGAGTGGATATAAATCGCGCCCAGCACTTGAATGTTGATAAATGCCAATGCGCTTACCAGTTAACCATGGCGAATCAAATAAACTCACATAACGATCTATGTAATGATTTTCAGCAGCATTATCCACGGTAAGCAAGGGTAGTTGCTCTACGCAAGGATAATAATATTCACTATTTAAAATCGCTATTTCATCGGCTTTAGTAATCTCACCATCAGGCCGATAAAACTTTAATCCATTTCGGTCAAAGGGAATGTGGCTTCCTGTCACCATGATACAAGGAACCTCTTGGCTCATCGAAATACAGGCTAATGCTGGCGTTGGGATAACACCATAATAAACAACCTTTACATCACACAGCTCTAGAGCTGCAGCACAGGCTTGTGCCATCGTAAAACTGCTTGGACGATTATCTATCGCTATTGCGATTGTGTGAACATTAAAAGAGTCTTGCATGGTGTTTAAAAAAGACACTGTGAAAGCTGCGCAGACATCAACAGTGAAATCACATACCAAACCTCTGGCACCGCTGGTTCCAAAACCGATATGACTTGAAGCTATCACTTGTTTTGAATTAAGCATTTGATACGCCTTTTGTTGCTACACGGCCATATCTGTCTTCAAAGCGTACAATATCGTCCTCGCTGAGATAGGATCCCGATTGCACTTCAATTAATTCTAGAGGCACTTTACCTGGGTTTTCTAAGGCATGGATAACACCAACAGGGATATAAGTAGATTGATTCTCAGTTAATAAAATGTCTTGATCGCCATTGGTTACTTTCGCAGTTCCCGATACCACAATCCAATGCTCTGCTCGGTGATAGTGCATTTGCACTGATAACTTTGCCCCAGGCTTGACAGTAATTCGCTTGACTTGAAAACGTCCGCCATGATCGATGGAGTCATATTTCCCCCAAGGGCGATAAACTTCGCGGTGGTGTTGCCACTCGCTGCGTTCATGAGTTTTCAGTTGTTCTACAATATGTTTAACTTGTTGAACATCAGCTTGTTTTGAAACTAAAATCGCATCCTTAGTTTCAACAATAACCACATCATCTAAGCCGATAGTTGCCACCAGTTTTTCAGTGGCATTAACATAACTATTGTTGGTATCTATACCAATAACATCGCCTTTAAAGACGTTTCCATGGGGATCTTTATCTTCAATCTCCCATAATGCAGACCAGCTGCCGACATCGCTCCAACCGCAATCCATAGGCACAACCACTGCATGCTTGGTCTTTTCCATAACAGCATAATCAATTGAGTCTTCGGGACTTGTAATAAAAGCCGCTTCATCGACACGAATAAAGTCTACATCATGAGTAGTGTTGACCATTGCGGCTTCACAAGCGGCAAAAATATCAGGGCTATATAATTTAAGTTCTTGTAAATAAACACTGGCTTTAAACAAAAACATGCCGCTATTCCAATAATAATGCCCAGTGGCAATATAATCTTTCGCAGTTGCTAAATTCGGCTTCTCAACAAACTGAGAAACCTCAAACCCAAGCTCTTCAGCGAGTAACTCACCCCGTTGAATATAGCCGTAACCTGTTTCTGGCGCTGTCGGCACAATGCCAAACGTCACTAATTGGTTATGTTCTGCTAGGGTTACCGCTTTGGTGACAGCCTCACAAAATGCGGTCTCATTCTTAATGACATGATCTGCGGCTAGCACTAATAATAAAGGGTCTTGCCCATTGCGAACCGCATACATAGCAGCAAGTGCAATTGCGGGGGCGGTATTTCGCCCTTCGGGTTCTAATATAATTCCGCTGTTATCTATATTGCCTAAACGAAACTGCTCAGCAACAGAAAAACGATGTTCTTCATTACAAATAACTAAGGGCGCTGAATGAATAATTCCATCTAGTCGGTTCGCTGTTGTTTGCAACATTGAATGATTATCTAACAAAGTAAGAAACTGCTTAGGAAATTGCTGGCGAGACAATGGCCACAAACGAGAGCCTGAACCACCTGCCATAATTACGGGTAAAATCATATTCAACCTCGATAAAAATTATTTTTACAGTGACCAATAGGGAATTTAACGTTAAAAAAGGAGCGATGAGCGTTACCAATCACTTTAATAAGGATTAATTAATGCTTTTGATGAATGTACTTTATGAATATCGGAAAAATTTTAACGCCATTAATAACATACCGACCAAATAACCTTCTTGGTGATTGCATTAATCTAAAAAACCATTCTAGTGATAGTTTTTGAAATATCACAGGCGCTCTTTTTTCCTCACCACTTAAAAATAAAAAGGAAGCACCAACACACAAAGCCAGACCTGAAGCACCTGCCTGTTTAAGTTTTTGGCATAGAATTTCCTGTCTTGGTGAGCCCACGCAAAGAAATATTAATTTAGCAGGATTGGCTAATACAAAATCAACACACTTACCTACTTCAATATCATCATCAATAAACCCCATCGGAGGATTATAATGATTAACTGAGCGTAACTTATATTTAGCTTTTACAAAGGATATAGTTTCATCTGAGCAACCAATAACTGTTATATCAAAATCTTTTTCTGGCAAAGTCTCTATGATTCGTTTGGTTAAATCACTACCTGGAATAACATCTCCGATATCAACCCTAGCCAGCTTAGATAAGAGATTTAAAATTCGGCTATCATTGACAGTAATATCAGCTTTATCATATATAGTTTTAAAGCTTGAATCAGAGTTGTACCTGATGACATGGTCTACATTAGGCGTAACTAGCATTGAATATTCACCATTATAATTAACAATATGATGAACCAGATTATCGGCTGTAAAGTCATTAAAATTCACACCCAAAAAATTATTCTTTTTTGTAAAATCCATTTTATTCACCTTATGAAAAAGTCAGTAACTTTAATTTTGTTAGAAAAAAGAAAGACTAACCCTACACAGGTTTTTCTTGCTGTAATCAGCATCAATGCAAGTGAGCTAAAGCAATGATTCTTTAACACGCCGAAAGAGCCTTTGAAGTATCGATATCTGAACTCAGCAATGGGATCGCGATGGCCAATTAGGTTTGAGTTGCTAAACCATATATATTTAGATAACAACATTGCTCTAATGGCAAAATCAGTATCTTCACCACCATTATTTTCACTGCCAACACCGAAACTCTCATTAAAACATCTCAATTCAGCGACAATCTGACTTTTATAAATAGTGGTGTTTGAAGACGCGTTTTGAACCAATTTATAAGCAGAATGCTTTTCAATACCACCAACAGCATCTATCGGGCTGGAACAAAACTTGGTATAAAAAAGGTCGCAATCATTGGTACTTACTAACCCTTCAAAATTGAGCCAAAAACTCGTAGGATACCAGCAATCATCATCGGGAAAGGAAATGTAATCATAATCACTAAGAAGATCGAAAACTCTCTCGATAATAAAATTTCTTGCTTTAGATAGTGAAATGATATCTTTAATGTAAAAGTGTTCGGCACAATAATTATCATTATTAGCGGGTTGAATCATTTCAGTCTGAGTGTAGTTTTGAAATAAAACAGCATGAAAGAAGACGGCCTCACTACTTTGCGAGTGCAAGCTATTAACTAGGCGTTTAAAGTCTGAGTAGTTAGTTTCATTATAAACGCAAGTAGTTATAAGTAACACTTTCATAAATCAATACCTAAATAATAAATGGGTGAATCAATAACAAAATCTAGAAAACTACCATTATATATATATGCTGTATAAGTAAGCTTCAGGTTGAAATAGGTAAAGCCTAAGATCAAACAAGAAGTAAAAATACTTAAATTAGCATTTTTGTAATATGAGAGCTTAGTGCTGAAATAATTAAAGATGATAAAATAGTTAAGCCACTTAAAAGAATCATAAAAGGTTAAAAATCTTAGAGGTAAAAAAGAACTAATATGACAAAACATCAGAGCAATGAATAACACCACTAAAAAACGGTAAACATTCCTATATTTTGAGTCATAAAAAAATACAATTATCCCACTAAAAATAAAAATACTAAAATCAATCAGTTTAACAACTAGACCTCTTGATTTATCTTCGAGATCTTCATAGTGACCACTAAGGTTAAAGTATACAGCAACATAAAAAATAGATAACAACACCGTTGCCGTTAGTAATAGCTTGTATGATATGTAGTTAATATTGTACAAACAAAACAATAATATTAGTGCGGCCATCAAAACCGTTGAATTATGAGTAAACACTGAAACAATAGAGAAAAACAAACAAAACCATGGCTTTTTTATATACATAAAATAAAAAGTCAGCACCAGAAACGAACTGGCCACCTGTTGTCTGATTAAATTATATGCATTACCAAAATCATAAAACACCAACATTTGAAACAAAACCAAAGAGCAACATATCAAGACATTTACTTTTTCGCGCTTACAGATCTCGATAATCACAAAGGTTGGAATCAGATAAATCACACAGTGTACCCAGAGAATATAAGCTGGATAATATCCATTGGTCGCTTTACTCGAGATATAAACAAAGAAATGATACAGGGGCTCACTTGCTTTCAATGACACGCTAGCCAGATCATCTTCAAAAGCATTAAAAAAACCTAATTCATAATCTGAAAAATTAGTAAAGTAAGTATAATACCATTCTAGGTCGTTACCCTTTACGAAAAACTCCCGATTAAAATTGATTAAAATAAAGAAAAACACAAGCGATATAGGTAGTAGCTTTACCAATTTATAGTTGTGAGTATAAACAATCAAAAAAGCACAACAAAGAAATGATAAAAAAGGAGTAAATATAGAAAACAATATTAAAACAGCAAAAACAAATGAAAACTTAACATTTAGAATACTATCATCATCGCTATATGATAAGTGACTATCCACAAGTACTCCTTGTTAATTACTATGTTTTATTTTATAAGCCATTCTTTTTATCAAGAAAGGTAAGCCTGTTACGGTTTTCAGTGCATAAAAAAATGATTTACCATTAATAAAAATAGCATTACCATCTTGCTCTATCGAATACAAAAATCTTTTGGTACCAATAAACCTTTTTTTAAAGGAGTTGAGTCTTGGCATCACTATATAATAAAAACAAAGATATTTTTTCCTATATAATATAATCGCTTTCAATCTCTGATACTCAGCATCGTCTAAATTAAGACTGTTGAGTAACTTTTCTTCATATTCAAATCTAAGCTTAACCGTCTGATAAGAACACGGTGTATTTGAAATTCGATACTCATCATGATCCACATGGATAAATGTTGGCTGCTTAAAAAACAGCACACTTAGCTTGCTTAAATGTATTTTAAGGATTAGCACATGGTCTTGGTATTTTTTACAATTATCAAAGCCACCAATTTGCATCAATGCTTTTTTTCTGCCCATAACCATAGGAGTATAACAGTTACCATCTTCGAGTAATTCAATCGGAGTGGTTCCCTTGAAGTGGCAGAAATCTAACTGATATTTTTTCCCATTAAACTTAGAGTACATATCACTGCAACAAATATCGTACTCGCTGTGCTCATTAAAAAATTGAAGTTTAGCTAAGGTTGCTTCAACAAGCAGCATATCGTCATCATCTAAAAAAGTGACGATTGAGGTTTTGGTTAATTCAACCCCTTTATTACGTGCTATACAAGCGCCTGAATTATCATTTAAAGCATAATATAATAAGCGGCCATTAAACTCAGGGGCTACGTTATCTATTAGTGCTTTAGTTGAAACCTGGTTAGGTGTATCTAGTCCATTATCATCTATCACCACAATTGATATATCTGGATGCTGACAAGAATGTATTGATTTTAAAATCTTTTCAGCTCTGCCATAAGTAGGGATCACCACGGTCAACTTGTTAACATCATTGTCTTTATCCAACATACTACCTACCTAACACGTAATGAGTCATCCAACTATTACTACTTAATAGTTTATCAATAACAATAGAGCCTGCGATGCCTGCTGTAAGCCCAACCATAAAAACTAAACTCGTATTTAATACATCAAAATAATTTAAAAAAATCCGGCTTGATGCCGTAAAGAACACATGGAACAAATAAATAGAAAAAGAATAAACTCCAATGTACGAAAGCCATTTCATCTTTATTTTCAATAAAAACAGAGTAAAACAAAAGCTAAATCCAATGCCAATTCTTAATGCTCTGTCATCGAAGTCAAAGTATAACGATAACCCGTAAGACACCAGTATCGCTAAACTAACAGTTAACATTTTTTGCACAGCAGAGGGGAACCTTGAGTTCATCATGCCAAATAAAAAGAATGGTAATAAGTAAAAAAAACCATCTAAAGATAAATAGTTAACATCAACGCCTAAAAGGTAAATAACGATAGAAAGAACCAAAATAAAAACAGACGTTAGATAACTATTGAGCAGATTAAAAAACTCAAACAAAGTAACTAAACAAAAAACTAAAAAAATCGCCTCTAAAAACCAATAATGGCCGACAGGAATAATATGCATAAGCCAAAAGTTTATCGTTTCTCGATTAGTCCCTGGCACATAAAACTGTAACAAAGCAAACAAAGTTCCAACCGTTAGCATAGGGTATAGCAATCTTGCCGTTTTCTTTTTTAAAAAAGGAATAAAATTGCTTTTTAAGGGTCTCATACCATATATGAGTCCTGATAAAAATGAGAAAAGCGGCATACGAATATAAATAAACACATCATTAATATCACGTAATACGCCTGAGTCTATTCTCATTCCTTGCGTAGATGAAGATCCAATTACGTGATAACTAACTAACAATATACATGCCAACCCCCGTAACGTGTCAATTTCAAGCTTTCGACTAGCCAGCATAATTAAATCCTTATGTTAAAGCATCTTACGAAAACAAATTTCCTATAAATCCATTTAAAAGATAAATATTGTTCATTAAAATAATGCTATCAACTAAAAATTATCATTTCACATTCATATAAAAACAAAATAGACAATGAGCAATAAAATGAATATTTTTTATACTTGCTACTCTTTGAAGAATCTACAACGGGTTTAGATAAAATCCTGTTTAAAATCAATCTTGGATTCTTAATATAATTCTTATATGACTGGGGAAAAAAAGGTAAATGACCTTTCGAAAACGCAAACAAGGTCGACAAAGCCAAAGGGGGATCTATTTTATCTCCTGCCAATTTAAATACTGAGATAACTGAATGATTTACGGTATTTATTTTTTCATTTATTATGTAGGATGACTCTCTCAAAGCCACCTCAACTCTAGAAGAAACAACCTCTTTTGAACGGTTAACAGTTAAGGTACCAACACCTCTGGTCACACAATAAAAAACTTCATCCAACACACTAATTTTATTCGCTTTACTCCCTGACACTAAAGAGAACATCACATCATTAGATGCTAAAACCTCATCAAAGCGAACATTTTTCTCAACTAAGAATTTACGTCTAAACACCTTGCTCCAGGGGACATAAAATTTATAGCGGATATCTTCACATTCAGACTGTAAATAGTTATCAATCAATTTAGCATATCGAACATGCCTGTCTGACTTTTCTTTTTCAACCAAACAAAAACTGGTTGGTTTAAAGTAGCAAATGTCACAATCTTTTTTAAGACCAGAACAGATAGTATCAAAAGCATTATCTACAAAATAATCATCGGAATCAGCAAATATGATAAATTCTCCTTTAGCATGCTTTATCCCAATATTTCTTGCCGCGCCAGCACCTTTATAACCTGATTCATTAGTCAGCACAGTCAAGTTTTCATAATGCTTAACCATAAACTCATCTATATAGTCAGTCACTTTCGAATGACTATTATCATCTACAATTATAACTTCCACATAGTTTTTGGAAGGTATTGTTGATAACAATTTATTCAAACCATTGATATTGTTATAGTGAGGGATAATGACTGTATATTTATAACTCATTTGCTAAGCCCTTTACCTATCTTTAATAGTGCTAAATAAACCATTAAGAACCCATTCAAATAAAATGCATATTGAACATGTAAAGTAAAACGGAGAAAAATTAAAATAAATCACTGACTGACACCAAATATTAATAATCAAAAATTAGTCGCTAATACAAAATTTGCAGCTAAAATAATTACACTGCTGATAACCCCGTAGGATATCGTACCAAATACACTTGACAGGCCTGAAGGAAAAATATGTTTACTCATTAGCAGGTAGCATTGAATAAAATTAATTGTAAAACTGATAACTATTAACCAACAAAGCGTTTCTAAACCACCTAAATATACCCCGATAACAATGGCACTTACGCTGGTGATGGCATGGTAAAAGCCGCATTTCAATAATAAATCTGCTCTACCCGCAGCTTGGTAAAAACCACCACTTGAACTAATCACCACTTGAGTTGGAATTGAAATAGAAAGAATTCTAAGCAATATAGATACATCCCCCCATTTATCACCAAGTAAAATGAACACGATTTCATCGGCAAAGATACATATTAATATTCCGACTAAAGCACCAAGCAATGACATATATTTAGTAAACTTTATATGTAACCGTTCAAATTCAGGAGGGTTTTCTCTAAGCTCCTTCATAACAGGTTGTATTGCCGGCGCCATTGCAAATGTTAATATTAACAGTGGGTATCTCATCAATCGATAGGCTTTATCGTATATCCCTAGGCTTGTTGCACCTAAGTACTTACCCACTAAGATATTATCTAAATTTTTTGAAAAGTAGTTTAAAAAATTAAAGCCGGCTTGATCCTTTGAAAAAGCCAATATTTTTTTAACATGGCCTAATTCTCGGCCAAAGTGCGGAATACCTTCTTCTGTATTCTTAGCGGCAAACAGTATCAAAATATATCGAAAAATTGAGACGACCAAAGGCTTTATCGCTAGCGCCCATATAGGTTCAAAATAGTCTAAAGTGAGCAGTAAAAACACAACGGAAATGATCTCTGCTATTGCTTCACATCGCGCTATGGTAATAAATTTTTTCTCTCGGTTTAGTGCAGACATCGGCACTATAACCGAGGTGTTAAACACAATACTAATGCCAACCGGAATAACTAAATATTGATATATGTCATCACCATAAAACCAAGCAATAAGTGGAGATATGATAAAGAAAATTACAGAAACCACAGCACCCAAAACCCAAGTAAAACTGTAAATACCATCGCGCATCTGCGTTGATATTTTGGATTCATTAATTAAAGCAGGCCCAAAACCCATCTCGCTTAATAGGGCAAAAAAAACAGCAAATACTTGAATAACAGCAAATATACCAAAAGTTTCAGGTGTAAATATTCGCGCTAGTATCATCATTGATAGTAACTGCACTAAATACACTAAGTATCGACCTGTTACGCTATAGAGCATTGAACTAGCTAATTTTTTCCCATTTGAAATTTCAGGCATGAATCACTTTTAGTCCTTTAACAGTACCGAGGTTAGTTGCTCTTTCGTTTCAAATATTCACAAAGTTCCAAAGCGACTAATAGTCATTGCCAAACAAATCTCGGGTATAGACTTTTTCTAATACATCATTTAAATCGGCTGTAATTCGATTAGATACAATCACATCCGCACTAGCTTTAAATGCTGCTAAATCTCGGTACACTGGTGAGTTAAAAAACGTATCTTGCTCCATAACAGGTTCATAAATAATCACTTCTATGCCTTTACTTTTAAGGCGCTTCATCACGCCTTGAATACTTGAGGCCCTGAAGTTATCTGATCCTGACTTCATGATTAATCGATAAATACCTACAGTGTTAGGGTTTCGCTTTAGAATAGAATTAGCAATAAAGTCTTTTCGAGTGGTATTAGAGTCAACAATTGCTGTTATCAGATTATTTGGCACATCAGCATAGTTAGCTCGCAGTTGTTTAGTATCTTTTGGTAAACAGTAGCCGCCATAACCAAAAGAGGGGTTATTATAATGATTGCCAATACGAGGGTCTAAACCTACTCCATCGATTATCTGCTTGGTATCTAGGTCAAGGGATTCTGCATAGGTGTCTAACTCATTAAAATAAGCCACTCTTAAGGCTAAATACGTATTTGAGAATAGTTTGACCGCCTCAGCCTCTGTCGACTCGGTAAACAAGACTTTGATATCTTGCTTTAATGCCCCTTGAACCATTAACTCAGCAAATATTTCAGCGCGTTTACTCTTCTCTCCCACAATTATTCTTGAAGGATATAGATTGTCGTACAGTGCTTTTCCCTCACGTAAAAATTCCGGTGAGAAAATAATGTTATCGCAATTTAACTTTGCCTTTATCCGTTCGGTATATCCAACTGGCACAGTAGATTTTAAGATCATCACAGCGCTAGGGTTAATCGAAGTCACTTGTTCAATAACCATTTCTACAGAAGAAGTATTAAAATAATTTGTTTGAGGATCATAATCCGTAGGAGTGGCTATAATCACAAAATCAGCACCTTGGTAGGCGCTGACTTTATCTAAGGTCGCTGTAAAGTTTAACGATTTATTTGCAAGAAAATCTTCAATTTCAGTATCGGTAATTGGCGACACCTTGTCATTGAGGAGGTTAATTTTGGACTCAATAATATCTACAGCAACAACCTCATTGTGTTGAGCAAGTAACATAGCGTTCGATAAGCCAACATAACCTGTACCAGCAATTGCTATTTTCATTTAAAACAACACCCCTTTTAACATATAAGTTAATGTTTTGTGGTAAATTTTATCGGTAAATTCAAGAGCAAAAAATTATAATTCCACATATCTCTAGATGGCTTTAGCCACGCTACCGCACTGAATTTTAGCTTCCAGATTGCTATAAAAGTTATGAATAATTTAGCTAATAATTTACAAATTTGATTGGTTGTTAGGCCGCTTCAACTTTCAAATCCAACCAGAAAACTTAGCAACAAATGAAAGTATAGACACTCACATGAATCTCGGTACAAAGTATGAAAATCAAAATTGATCTTCATTAAAGTCTACGCCATCTAAGTTAATCGGCTTCATCAAGCCCACTTAACAATGATGTTACATTGAAGCATACATGAAACCCCTGTCAGTTTTTTGAAACCCTATAACCTCAATTCAAAAATCAACCTAAAGTAGCCTAATTACTCACCTCGGTATCAAACTAAGTACTATTACTGCGAACCAAGAATAGTACTTTAGTATAGGTCACCCTTGCACTTGGTGGATCCTCAGAGCTTAGAACGCATCCATCTATGCCTGAGGCTGCTGTATTTTGGTGCAATGTTAACTTTAATAAACACCAACCACTTAGGGGAACTAAAGCTAGCAACAACAAAAAACGATTAAATACAATAACTAAAAATCAAAATTAAGCGTGTTAAGTAATAATTATAAAATAAGGCCATTAAATCGCCCTAAATAGCTGTACATAATTCAATCAAGATCCGTGCCAAAAACAAAGCAAGTTAGTAAGTACCAACAAACAATGTAACAATTTTGCAATAGTTTAGTCCCTAGAAATCTCGGAGCTTAAACTTAGCACACTGCATGAGGCACCTAATTAAATACGTCATTATATTGACGATCATTAAGGCCAACTTCGCTATGATGAAATTTACAGATCCCTTATTGCACATTTTTGCTACAGTTTTAGCATCTCTATGGATAGGTTGGGTGAGAAAATTAATTCATTGCGTGTTGATTTGAATTGGCAACGCTATTGGCTGTTAATACCAATAGTGTTTTCTGCTGTTTGCTTTTCAACAATGAACCACAATATTTTTTCTGGCGCGTTTTTTACTCAAATTGAACTAAAATATGGACTTAACAGAATCGATGACTTTCATAAGTGGCAATCAATTATTGAAAAGGGAGCTGAGTTTTCTGACAGTGAACGCTTGCACTTGGTTAATCAATTTGCCAATCGACATATTAATTTTGTCAGCGATATCGAACATTGGAATAAAAATGATTACTGGGGGACACCGATAGAGTCATTGGGCACTAAAGGTGGCGATTGCGAAGACTTTGCAATTTTTAAGTACTTTACTTTAAAAGCAATGGGAGTCAGCGAAGAAAAAATGCGCTTAATGTATGTTAGAGCGTTATTAATTGACCAACCACACATGGTACTTATTTATTTTGATAACCCTAAGGCCATGCCCTTAGTATTAGATAATTTGACAACAAGCATTAAAAAATCAAATCAACGGACTGATTTAAAACCAATTTACTCATTTAACAGTCAAGGTTTATGGTTAACAAAAGCCCAAGGGTTAGGTTCTACCAGGCCAACTAGTAGCCGTACAGCAAATTGGACCGATTTAATAACTAGAATAGAAAATGGTGAGTAATTATGGTCATATGGTTTTGGAGCGAATAAATGGTTAAGAATGGAATGTCGTTAAAATTACAGTTATTTCTACTTATCAGTTGCTTGTCTATTCTCAATTTTGGTTTTGGTTTGTATAACAATATCTCCAGTATGAAAGGTTACCTAAACAATCAACTTGCTTCTCATGCTCAGGGAGCTGCGCATAGTTTAGGGCTTTCAATTTCACCTTACATGCATGAAAAAGGGCTTGTTGTTGCTGAAACAATGACTAATGCTATTTTTGACTCGGGCTATTACCAAGTAATACAATTTTCAGATAATGACCACGCAGTACAATTTCAGCGCACGAACCCTTCAGTATCCTTATCAGTTCCATCTTGGTTTATTGCACTTTTTCCGTTAAATCCACCGACAATGAGCAGCGAAGTTAACGATGGTTGGCGTGTAGCTGGAACCTTAGAGGTACAATCACACGTCGGTACTTCCTATAATAGTTTATGGCAATACGCATTAACTTCACTTAGCACGACACTAGTCCAACTGTTAATTGCCCTACTAATTGCGTATTTCATTTTAAAAGCAGTTTTAACACCACTAAAAGCCATAGAGCAACAAGCCAATTTTGCGGCAAAAAAACACTTCACAACTAACTCAATTACCCCTTTCACTACAGAGCTTAAAGTTGTCGTAAATGTTGTTAACCGGATGGTTGAAAATATTCAACGGGCTTTTAATGAACAGACTACTCTTGCCGAAAGCTTAGCTAAGCAAGCCTATATTGACCCCCTAACCGAACTACCCAATAGACGTTCATTATTAAAAAAATTCGAATCTATTCAGTCTCAATTTGAACAGCATGGTAATCGGTCTTACTTAGCTTTAATATCAATGTCATCACTAAAAAGTGTTAATGATAAGCAAGGCTATGCTCATGGTGATGCCTATATTCAATTGGGAGCTGATGTCATATGCAAACACCTTAAATCAATGCATGATGCACAACTTTATAGAATTTCAGGTTCTGAATTTGCTTTGATATCACCAATGACAGAAGATGCTATAAAATTGGTCGATAAGAACTTAACTGATATTTTAGCGACTGAAGATAATGAAGAGTTTGAGTATGGTTTTGCCAAGTATGCAGTTACATGCATTGAGCCCCATGAAATGATTGTCGATACTCTCAAACGGTTAGACACGCAATTAATTGCAAATTCATATTTAGATAAAACCACAAAATTAAGCACTCTTCAGCCTAAAAACAATCACTCTCGTGAAGAATGGACTCACATTTTAACGCAATTTACCGAATATTTTATCAACGAACTTAACCACTGCAAAACGGAGGATTTAGCGCTTAAGTGCATCCCTTTAGATAAAATTTTTGATTTAATGCTTCAACCTGTCATTGGTAATAATCAATCAATTATCTACGTGGAGTCCTTTGTTCGCTTTAAACTCGAGGATGAAACTCTTCCCACAATTGAAGTGTACGCAATGGCTGATAAATTAGGCATATTACTCGAACTTGAACAGGCAGTAACTTGCTTCATTTTTTACAAATTAAGACACATAAAAAAAACGCGAATCGCTATTAACATTAGTAATAGTGCATTACAAAACCCGATATTTACCCATTGGCTATTCAATTTATATCAAAAATCACAAAAAAATCTTCCACCACTTTTGTATGAAATTAATGAGTCGAGTGTAATTCTTTCGTTAGACTCTACAAGCGCATTTATTAACACAGCTAAAGCATTAAATATTGGTATCACCATAGAGAATTTTGGTGCCAATTTAAATTCATTTCACTATATACGTAACTTAAATGTTGATTTTACAAAGATTGATCCTTGTTTTGTACATGATATAGATCAAGCTGACACACGCTTTTTTGTCCAGACAGTTACCCAAATATGCCATGGTATTGGATTAAAAGTCATCGCTGCGCAATTGGAAACACCAGCCATGATAGGCATTTTTTCCAATATCCATGTGGATGGTCTTCAAGGCAACTGTTTGTATGCTGTTCAAAATTTGACTACTCTTATACCAGTGACATTAGATAGTTCATGGAGCTGTACTTTACAACTCAGTGACTTTTGTCCCCCATCAAACCATGAGGCAGAATAAATGTACCCTAACAAATTAACGCTCATTTTGATTGCTGCAATATCTTCAACGGCGTGGTCAGCAGGAGCATATGCTGTATCTCAAACAGATTTTACCAATGGCGTTCAGACAGCTGCGAATTCAGGGACAAGTTTAGCTGATTACACGCTCACTCAAATGAAATCATCACCTTCAGAACAAACCAATATCCTCGCTTTTGCTTTACAGGCGACTTTTGGCAAAACCGCAACTATATTAGAAGTGCTTAGTGCTGCACAAACTGCAGGAATGAACGCTGATGATGCATTGGCTATCGCTATTGCAAATGGTATAGACCCTTCAATTGTTGCAGAGGTCTTTGAGGAGACACTCACTGCCAGTGGTGGCACATTTGGAGCAGCTCCAGCGCCTGGTGCTCAGGGTTTCGGTGGTGGCTCTGGTGGTGGTGGAGTAACGGCTTCCAGCAACTAATTAGTGTTTATCAAGCACCCTTGCCTTTTATAAAGAACTTGGGTGCTTTTTTATAGCTATTATTAGTTAAAAATAACCGCGATTAAATTTAGCTCATTAACGAGTATTTGTTGCTTAAACTGCAATGAAACCCTACAAACTCATTATCATGCAAGGGGTTGGACGTATATAAAAACAATGGATTATTGTTTATTTCTAGCTAATCCTTTCAGCTAACAAACTCTCAACTAATCCTCTCAGCTAATAATCTGTTAGCAAATAATCTGTTAGCAAATAATCTCTTAGTCAGCAATCTATTACCTAACAAACTCTTAGCTAACATGCTCTTATATTGTGGCGTTAAATGACTTACGTAAAGAAAGCGTACTAGCCACTAAATATGGCTTTAATTAAAGCTCTGACTCGCCATTCATTTTCCTTATCAGCCAATCCGGTAAAGCATGCCAACCACCATAATGAGGCGAAGCGTCATAGTTTTCATCACCTGATTGCCAGTTAATACTGCCGTCTTCTTGTTGAGTTACATGCCAATAAAGCAATTCTTTATTGGCCAGTAAGTAATGCTCTAACGTCAAGGCGAATTCTGGGCTCTTGATTAACACCCCAAACTCAATATTTAAAAAATCTGAACGTGGATCAAAGTTCGATGATCCAATGTAGGAATATAAGTCATCAAAGATAAAGGTCTTATTATGGTAATAAGTATCACTATGGTAAAAATGATCACTATTTTTAGCATGATCTTTATATTCATATAAATCCGCCCCCATATCTAATAACAGTGGGCGATGCTTTTCAAAGTATGCCGGCACAAACCCCGAATCATTTGATGCCGATGAATTTGTGATTAAAGTGATCTGTGCATTATTGGCACTAAGCTTTTCAATAATGGTAAATTTATTATCGGTTGGAATTAAGTAAGGCGTTGAAATTACGGCTTTCTTGGCATCATTCACCGGATCAGTCATTAGATTTTCAACTCGACTTCTAAAATATGGCTTACTGTCTTTCATCTTTTCAAGCGAATCAAAGACAGGTTTCACAACAGCTGCGGTATAACCCACTTCTGTTAAGCTCTGCACTTGCTGATTAATCGCATTCACCACTTGTTGGCGGTTTTCAGTTTGTTGCCGATAAGTTTTTTCAAACTCGGTAAATACTCCCACCTGCTTCACTTCTACAAGCATTTCGATTGGGATCAAATAATCAGTGCCCCACAGCCCATCAAAATTCGCTTCAAAAGCCTTAATGACGTCACCTTTAAAAATGACATCTAAATCAAAAAAGTTTGCCTCAGTGCTATAGCCAAAGTAGTCATCGCCAATGTTTCTGCCACCTAAAATCATATTGTGACCATCAACGTTAAAGTACTTTTCATGCAGGCGATTATCCAGCTGTTGCTGATGAATTTGAAAGTCCATCGCACGGCCAATCCAACCCATTTTTCGAGAGTCGAAAGGGTTAAAAATACGAATATCGATATTTTGATGGTGGGCGAGCTCTGCAAGCCACTTTTCATTAAACACCAACAAGTCATCAAGGGTTACTCTGACTTTTACACCGCGATCGGCAGCTTGCTTAATTTCGGCAAAAAGCATTAATCCCGAGGTATCTTTATTCCATGAGAAGTAAGTCATATCAATAAAGCTTTTGGCTTGACGCACTAGCTCAATACGCCTCGCTAAGGCTTCTGGTGCAGTAGGGATTAAGTACAAATCAGCATGGTATTTTTTCGAGTCCCAATCCGCTTGAAAACCGTCCTCAACCTCTGGGTAAGACGTTGCGCAGCCAGTCACCACTATGGTAACAATAATAAAGCTAAGTACAGTTAGGCACTTAGAAATAGAATGCATGTTCATTGATATACCGTCATTATGGTTAAAAAATTACGGCTAGCAAATGCTAGCCGCCAATCAAAGCGATAAAGATAAAGCTTATTTAGTCATTAATTAAAGTAGCCTAAAATTAAGCCTAAATCCTCAAGACCCGTTAAGCGACCTTCGCGTAACTCTGGGTCAAGACCAGCTTGCTTTCTTTTATCCCAATTCTCTTCAACTTGAATGCTGGTGTCAGCACCAATCACTAACACAGTGTCATCCGCGGTAGTGAACTGATAGTTGTCAAACAAGGCATCGCTAAACCATAAACGCGATAGTTTATCCATTAACGCAACATCAGATGCACTTGGGTTAATCTTATTACCTGTTACAGTGTAAGGCTTATTAAATACGAACGGTAACTCTGCACCCACGCACATTTTACCTATACAACTAATTGATTTAATCAATGCACCAAGATCAATGCTGGTTGCATCATTACTGGTGGTCCACACATTAAAGCTTGGTTGATAATCAAAATTGTATAACGTTACCGCCTGCTCGGCAGTGTCGCTTGTTTGCTTGGCTTTAACACGTGCAGGCCCACTAAATAACATGTCATTGGTTAACAAATTAAATTGCGCCATATTACCCGTAGCACCAGTTAATTCATCTTCTTCATTCGGATAAAAGTCAGTTAATGCAAACACGCTATCAATTAACTCACCATTACCTAAACCAAAGAAAAAGCGGGTAATTGCGTCATAAGCGGTACTCGGTAAAATATCACCTAACTCAAGTTGTGCTTCAATTTCGTCAGCCGTTAAACCCATTAACTGTTGCTGTACTAATTCCAAGTTATCTTGCGATGCTAACCAAGCCTCAATATCTGCCGCGGCGGCATCTGGGTCTTCTGGCGCATTATTTTGCTCGTTGATTAACTCAATGATAGTTGGGATCAGTGAAGTTAAGCTTGGCACATATGACACAATTCTAGAATCATTGGTGTTAAAACCTAAAACCGTCGGTACATTTAGCTCAGTGAGTGCCGGCTGTGCTTCTAAATGATAACCCTTCACTTCAGGCTCTAAAAAACTGCCCTTTGGACGATAGTCCATATAAGGAGCAAAAGGTTTCAAATTAGCAAATGGCGTAATTTCTGCGTCTAACTTTGACCCGATACACAAGCCACTGCCAAATAAATTATCAAGGTCAATACAGTCAAGCCCTGACCAAGCGCCAACTTTCGCTAATGGGTTAAGTGCTTTTTCTTGCACTTGCATAATTTGTTCAAGGGTTAAGTCATTAAGCGAAACCGCTGCGGTAGTGCCAAATAATTCATCACCATAAGCTTGTAACTTACCTTGATAAGTTTTTGCTTGGTTATAAGATTTGTAATCAAATCCATAAGGGTTTGATTGCATAATGGCACGTTGGAAGTAGGTACCAGTGATAACTTCCTTAGTTTCAGTTTGTTGCAAAATACCCACCGACATCGCACCCGCACCTTGACCAACAAGGGTGACTTTTTCTGGGTCACCGCCAAAGGCGCTAATATTGTTGTGCACCCATTCAAGCGCGCGTTTTTGGTCACCTAAAGCAAAATTACCGCCTTTGTCGTTCTTACTACCATCAAGCCAGTAGCTACCTAAAATACCTAAACGATAATTTAGAGTGACCGCAATAAATGGTTTATCATCTAATGCCCCCTGAGCGACAACATTATCGCCTTGTACTAGCGGGTCTGAGCCTGAACCAAATTCAAAGTCACCACCATGAATAAACACATAAACCGGTAATTCAGCGGACTCGACCGTATCTTCTGGGCGCCAAATATTAAGGTTTAAACAATCTTCCGATTGCTCTTGAACCGTTAATTCAAGCTGCGGGCAAGCATCACCAAAAACCGTTGCATCGACCACATCTGTTAATTCTGTGACCACACTGTGCTCAAAGCGCGCAGAAGTCGCATAAGTAATGCCTTTAAACGCCTCTAACTCAACTCGCGTTGCCGTACCCTCTACATCATTAATCACCACTGACTCTCTAAGCCCCATTACGGTGCTATCACCAATGATCCGATCAATCTGCTGTGGTGGCAGTGGCTCGACAACGGGTACTTCAGGTTCTGGATCTGTAACACTAGGGCTGTCATCACTGCCACAGGCCACTAATGTTAATGAAATAAGCACTGCAAGGGTAGAACGGTAAAACACGGTCATAATTAACTCCATGTATCTCTGATTGCTAGGGTTTGGCTAGTGAATCATCAAAGTAGCTCAAGCCTAATATTAGGTTAAAGTTTGCATCTTTGCTGTATGAGCCTGAATAATTAAATTTATAGTAATTAATTTAACCCTTACCTTGTAATCGCTTATGAAGGATCGAACCATCATCATTAACATTGAAGTAATAAAATTAACCGCTATAGAGTAGTAAAAGCGTGAGATTTACACGGTTTAAAATCGATAAATCGCCCATCTACCCCCAATTGACGATAGCAATTCACGTTAGCCGTTTTGTGAGGGTTAAATCCTTCAAACGCGATTTAACAGATTACACAATGTCCATTAACCTTCTAATATTAATTATCAGCAGATCATAGAAACCGCTTTCGCTTCTATAATATTGCTAATTTGATTTAAAATATCTTTAGATTTTTAGCCGCTAAACGGCTAAATGGAGACACTAATGAACACCCCGAAGAACCTTATTAAGTTAATATTTTTTGCCTTGTTCATAACGGCCTGTAGCTCAAATCATCAACTTGAACAACGGGTTGATGCTAACAATTACAAAGATGCTCTCGTGGCGGCGGATCAAACCGAAATAGCTGAACCTTATCGATTTTGGGCTGATGAACAACCTGCGTTTTTATATGATGCAACCACCAACACCACACCATTAGCAAGTGCGTCAGAAAAGCTAAATATATTAGTGTTATCGGGTGGTGGTGCTAAGGGTGCTTATGGCACCGGAGTAATAAACGGCCTTTATGATAGTAATCAACTACCGCAATACACCATTGTCACAGGGATCAGTGCAGGCTCTTTGATTGCACCATTTGCATTTATTGGTGGTGATGAAATTCATCGATTAAAGCAAGTCATGCTAGGCCTTAACGATAAGGCTATATTAGGTAAGCGCAATTTTTTAAATGCTCTTTTTAAAGATGCCTTTACTGATGGCAGTAGTCTATATGAGCTAGTGGAGCAGTTTTACCCTGCTACAATGATTGATAAAATAGCGACTGAACACCAAAAAGGGCGTCGACTATTTATTGGCACTACGCAGTTTGATTCTGGCGAGCTGATGATCTGGAATATTGGCCAAATTGCTGCCAGTAACTTACCAAATAAATATGACTTAGTTCATCAAATTTTAGCCGCAAGCTCGTCAATTCCAGGGGTGTTTCCACCACAATTCATCAATGTTGAGATAGATGGAAAGCCTCTAGAAGAACTACATGTTGATGGCGGCATGAACTCACAAATGTTTGTCGACCCAGGTAATTTCGATTATGGGTTAGTCAATCAGGCTTTAGGTTATCAGCAACCAACTAATATTCACGTTATCCGTAACGGGGTATTAAAATCACCTTATATTTCCCTACATGATAAAGGCCTTGAACTACTGAATCGCAGTTTGAAAAGTATGACGATTCAACAAGCTAGAGGTGATTTATATCGAATGCTGTATTACAGCGAAGTAAATAACTACGATTTGTCATTCACTTATATTGACGACAAGTTTGATGCAGAACCTGCCACCAAGAAAATGTTTGATCAGCAGTACATGGAAGCCTTATACCAAAACGGCTATGACAAGGCGGTAAACAACAATTTATGGCAAAACCAAGTTCCTTATTAAAGAAGTTATAGTTTACTTTCACGACTCTCCCAAGTCATTACTGGGAGAGTAAAATCAAGCTAATACGTCATTATTAATCCCACCTTTTTACCATTTTATCAGCATTTTTAGTCGCTTTAGTTATGACTCTACACTTTTTGGAATAACTTACCATGTTGAGAACGACTTGAAACACTGAACATAATGGCGGCTTTATCAATAAGCTGCAGCTAAGTAACTCCTCTTCTTAATACTGTCTGTTGTTAGCGATTGCGCAATGCCTTAATGATACTACTATCAACCAAAGCAGCTGCATTCATCCATCAATATTCATGCCTCCCATCAAATACATTCCATTCTTCATAATATCGTTTCAGCGCCAGCGGTTCATGGCATGACACGTATGAATAGCACCTTGCAGAGGCTACTCAATTTCATCAGTATTCCAGTTAAAGTCAGTCCCTATAAAGGTTTAACTCATGCTCAACGTTAATGTGACGGGTTACATTGCAGCATTATCAGTCATTTAGGGCTTATTAAAGCCGAACCTAAAATTTTCCACCTTCCTGTGAAATAGTGACTGTTTAAAATGGAGACTAAGCTGCTGATTTAATCTTTTAAAAATACTCAACACAAAAAAGCCCATCATGAGTACATGATGGGCTTTAATAACAGGGACAGAATAATCAATTAGAAAGGTGTTACAAGCTATAATTTAAACGACCAAATATAGTTTATAAAACAGTGATGACATCTTGTTCAGGTAAACGCGATTTAGGTAGGCCAAAGTTATAATCTTCGCCCTCTTTGTGATAACCCATTGCTAGCGCAAACTCACAAACGTAACCATCTAACTCTTCTTTAAAAATCTCACCAATTAAGCTTGGGTCAACGCCTTCCATCGATGTAGAAGCAATCCCTAAACGAGCTAGCGTATGCAAGGTATTACCAATAGCAATATAGGTTTGCGCTTTAGTCCAATGGCCATTAAAACCACTGTCATCAGTATTTTGCTCTGCAAAACCAAAAGCACCATTTAGCATGTTGTCATACATGTCTGCCGGTAAATGACCTGACGACACTTCAACATCAACAACTTTTCTGTAGTCATCTTTAGTGAACTTAGGGTTATGGGCAAATAAAATCACATGGGAGGCTTCAGTAGCATGAGGCTGATTAAACTGGTGCATATTGGCAAACGTTTCATGAAAACGTTGTTTTGCCACATCAGTTTCTAATACGATAAATTTCCACGGCTGTGAGTTAATAGAAGAAGCAGTTAAACGAATCGCTTGTTTCACTACGTCCATATCCGCTGCTGAAATACGCTTACTTGAATCATACTTTTTCACAGTATAACGTTTATTCAAATCTGCAATAATTGGGTGTGACATAATGATTTTCCTCATAGGTGATGCCGATGCGGTGCATTTTAGGCTTTTCCATTGAGAAAAAAAGAGTGCTAGACACCAATCTTTATGGTGTATTTAAACCATAAAAGTAATAGCTAAAAGCAGTTCTTTATGGCTGAAGAGCGTCACGTTCTGCAAATAAAAATAACAACCCCATGGCTGTTTACAGGTTATTTTGACGAATTAAGCTGGGAACTTTCACTACATTATTGCTATTTATTAAGTCTAATATTGGTAACCAATGACCAAAAAAACCTAAGACTCTGTTTAAAAACATTATATTTAAACTGGCATGCACATTGCTTTAATTTAACTTAAATACAACATCTACCATAGTGACTAAAATCTGAGTCACTATGTACTATAAAGTCCAAGGAGTGACATTATGGCCGTGATTTTAGAAGATCGTCCTATTGAGCAAGTCAGAGAACAAGTTATCGATCAGTTAATTGTCAATTATAGCCACGGCATTATCTCTGCTGAAGCCTTTGAAAGACGCCTTGATGAGGCAATGAACTCCAGTGACCATCAAGAGATAATCGCACTGGTCGCAGACCTAACCTTAACCGCTGATACTGACTATAGTCAGCAAAAAGACCACCAGTTTGCGCCAAACTATGGCAGCAAAACTGCCACTGAAGATATGCGCTTAACCAGCATATTAGGTAACAGTGAACGTAGCGGCCAATGGGTGGTGCCAAAGGTTATTAAGGTTAATAATATTATTGGCGAAACCACTCTGGACTTTAGTGATGCCATTTTTCAGCATCAACATGTCACCATTGAGATTAATTGCTTTTTGGGCAGTAGCAGTATCTATGTTCCTGAAGGCATTAATGTGGTGTGTAAAACTTACGGGCTCGTCAGTAGCATTGAAAACAAAGCGCCTTCTATCGCAACCCGCCAAGCTCCTGTCATCACCATTGAGGGTAAGGTTATTTTGGGCTCGCTGGAGGTGTCTATCAAGCGCACCATTAAAGAAAAGTTTATCGAGTTTGCCAACAACTTAAAATCGGCATTCGATACTAAAAACTACTTTTGATACTAAGAACACAAGATCCGAATATAAGGCAAACCTCAACGATAATATTTGCCTTATTTCGGCCATTAAATCAGCTCTAAGCCATAAGTAACTCAATACCTAGCAATCGCCAAGCTGGGATTAGATGATGCTTCAATCAAGCGCTACTCTAAGTAATCACACTAAATACTCTAAGCAAGTCATCAATTGTTACAACAACCCCAACTTAAATGATGCTCGTAAGTTACCGCTTAGCTGTTAACTTGTTATAATCAGCATCAGCTTTAAATGACCCTATAGAATCATCAATGCAATGGTTCCAATACAAGCGTTATGAATACAATCATTATCAATAAAAACGCTAATAGTCACTCAATCCTAATCAATGCCATTAAACATCATGGAATGATAATTAAAACAACAGGAAATAACATGTATCGAATCGTCACTGCGGGACTGGTTACGCTCTCATTTGTGGGAAGTACCGACGCCTTAGCCAATGAATACGTGCTAAGTAAAGTCGCCAAGCCACTATCACAAAGTATTAAGCTCAACTTAGATCCAGTAAAAGATAACTTCTCAGGCAGCACAGCCATTCAAATTGAAGTGCTTGAAGCCACTAAGCAATTACAACTTAACGGCTTAGAATACACTGCTAGCAATATCCAGTTAGATGCCAAATCAGCTAACAACAAAGACTGCCAACTAGATGTAATCATGCAAGATACTGGGGTGGTTTTGTTTAACTGCCCACATACTATCGAACCTGGTGCATATTCTTTCTCAATGGATTTCACAGCTCCTTATAACCGTCAATCTGTCGGCCTGTATAAAACCATTGATGGCGGCCTGCCCTACTTATTTACCCAGTTTGAAATGAGTGATGCGCGCCGCAGTTTTCCAAGCTTTGATGAACCAGAATATAAAATCCCTTTTCAAGTCACCATCACAGCCCCAAGTACTGAAAAGGTTTACAGCAATACCCCAGAGCTTTCAGTTGCAACCAAAGATGGCCTGACAACTCACGTATTTGCTCAAACCAAGCCAATATCCTCTTACCTTGTTGCTTATGCTGTGGGTCAATTTGAAGAAATTGAAGTCACAGGCATGAAAGTCCCAGGGCGCGTAATAACCACTAAGGGGAAAATCGAGCTAGCCAAATATGCAGCCGAGCAAATGCCGTTAGTGCTTAGTGCATTAGAAGATTATTTTGGGGTCGATTACCCTTATCAAAAGCTTGATAGCGTTGCCGTACCTGAGTTTCCTTTTGGGGCGATGGAAAACGCAGGCTTAGTCACTTATCGTGAAGATATTTTGTTAGTTGATGAGCAAACCGCCAGCCAAAATAGCAAAAAAACTGCCGTTTCAATTATTGCCCACGAGCTAGCACACCAATGGTACGGTAACCTAGTGACCATGCAATGGTGGAATGACCTATGGTTAAACGAAGCTTTTGCCAGCTGGATGGCTGCGAAAGTGACCGAGCAAATTCACCCAGAATTTGAATCTAACTTAGCATTATCCAAAAACTACGTGATGTCATTAGATGCACGGGTATCGACCAAGCCTATCCGCAAGCCCATTAAAACCGAAGCCGACATTATGGACGGTTTAGGCCTTGCCTATAGTAAAGGCGAAGCAGTGCTAGATATGGTAGAAAACTATATCGGCGAGGCTGAATTTAATAAGGGTATTCGTCAATACATTAAAGATCATGCCTTTCAAAATACTGAAGCTGATGATCTTTGGAATGCCTTATCAAAAGCCTCTGGTAAAGATGTTGGCAGTATCTTAAGCACCTTTATTGAACAATCATCTTACCCTTTAATCGATGTGTCATTAGCAGGTGATAAGCTAACCCTTAAACAAAGCCGCTTTGTAAATGCTGGCACTGTAGCTGCAAAGCAGTCTTGGACTGTGCCAGTATCGGTTAAATACGGTAAAGGCGACAAAGTTGCAACCGAAACCATTTTACTCACCAGTCAATCGCAAACCATCAAATTAGCATTCAGTCCTGATTGGATTTATCCAGATTCAGACGCCATGGGTTACTACCGCTGGTTGTTAGATGAAACACAAATGAGCAACTTATTAGCCAATGCTAAAACCCAGCTTACAGCTCGTGAGCGTAAAGCCTTGATCTCAGCAGCTGATGCCTTATTAGATGCCGGCTTTATCTCAGGTGGTGAGTTACTGAATATTTTAGGCGCATTTATTGATGACCAACATCCGCAAATCGTCTCTGCCGCATTAGGTTACTTACAATCTCAAAAACGCACCTTTATTGATGACACCAACCAAGAGCTATGGGCTAAGTTCATTGCCTCAAGAGCACAAAGCGCAATCGAGAAGTACGGTGTTACTGCAAAAGTTGATGAAAAGTCATCTATTAGTAAGTTACGCCCAACATTGATTAACTTATTAGCTTTTGAAGCCAAAGATAAAGCCACAATTGCAACCGCTAAAAAACAAGCTGACTTGTACCTTAATGGTAATAACGATGTTGACCAGTACCTTATCGGCACTTACCTCAATATTGCAGTGTATTTTGGTGACAGTAAGGTATTAGCGAAAGTAAAAGCTGAATTTGAGGTAACGAAAGACCCGCAAAAACGCACTCGTTTAATGTATGCCTTAGGCTATGCGCCTACTGAAAAACTACAAAACAGCGTGCTAGCTTATAGTTTGACCGATAAAGTCAATGCGCCAGATTTACGCTATATCTTTGCAGGGCAAGCTTATACCGATGAGCGTAAACAACGCTTTAGAGATTGGATCTATGCTAACTTCAGCGCCATAAAAGCGAAACTACCTCCCTTTGCGGTGGCGATGATCCCATCGTTTACCGGTAGCGGTTGTGATTTAGCGGCACTGGATACAACCAACACATTCTTTAAGCCAAAAGTCGCGCAAACACCTGAGTTTGGCCGTACCTTAGCCAAGCTCGATGAAAGTGTTAAAAACTGCGTCAGCTTAAAGCAGCGTGAACTTGCCAGCGTTGAGAAATACTTAAACCAGCTCTAATCGGTCTGTAGAGCCTTAACTAAAAAGCCAGTCTCACGACTGGCTTTTTGTTGTTAGTGCATCAGTTAGCGTTTTTAGGTGGCTTAGACAGCTTAATATAAACACTTAGGGATATAAAAATCAGCGCACCGCCAATAACTTTTTGCAGCGAAATTTGCTCATCTAACAGACTAAAGCTTAAGATCATGGTCCAAATAGGCTCTAAAATCATAATCAATGCCGCGGTTTCCATCTTAACTTGATACTGGCCTAGAGTCTGAAATACATAACGCACTGACGTAGCGATAACAGTAGAGACCACAAACCAAAATATCAAACTATCATTGACCTCAAAGCTTAATTGCTGGGTAAAGGCAACATACACAGCAGCAACTAAGCCAACCATAAATAACTGTAAACATATCGAATCAAGTGGCTTAATACTGAGACTAATTTTTTTGTTCAACACAAAATGAACAGACAGCAATGAAGAGGCAAGTAAGAAATACCATTGACTGGTCTCCACTTGCCAGCCATTACTTAAACTCAGTAACATCATCCCTACCACACTGATGGGTAAAGCTAACCAAAATGCGCGGTGAGGCTTAACTTTAAACAAAACCCAGGCGGTCATAGGCGCAATGATCATCGCTAAACTCATGATAAATGCCCCTTCAGACAGGCTATTACTGATCGATACCGCAAACACCCAAATCTGTAACGACATCCCCAAGAAAATGCCTACTCCACAGGCTAATAGCAACTGCTTGGCTCTTAATCGCCAAATACTTTTATAGCAAAAAGGTAATAAAATCAGACTAGCTAACATAAAGCGGCTAGCAATAAACACTTCGCCGGGCATTTCATCAACCACAAGCTTTGACGAAATCCAGCCAACAGCAGCCAACAAGGTGGCAATAAATAAATATAACGCTCCGCGCATTGATAATTCTCTAGAGTAATATTGAAACAGACACAGCTCATCAGCGCCTAAAACAAGCAGGCCGCAGTGAAAATAAGATTAACTAAAGTGCTGTATCAATATGCATGGATCGTCATGCATTGATAAAAAGAAAGGTATTAGCGGTTAGCTTAACCACCCCCTCATATAGTAAAATAGCCACTTTACAGTGAAGTAAAGTGGCTATTATATTTTAACCTGTTTAGCGACTGCTTAACTAGCAAGCGTGCGCTTTATAGGCATTAGTTGCTAGCATACTCACAATAATCAGTTAAGCCTTTCTCATCACCACCAAATAAGGTGGCTGGATCATGCGCAGCCAATGGGTAACCATGCTTAATACGGTTAGGTAAATCTGGGTTTGCCACAAATGGGCGGCCAAAACCAACCATATCCACTAAGCCATCTTGTATCGCTTGCTCTGCGGTATCGGCGTTATACTTACCGGCATAAATGAGTACCCCTTGATATGCTTCACGTACCGCTTTTTTAAAGCCTGCTGGGGTTTCAGGAGCATCATCCCAATCCACTTCTGCAATATGTAAATACACAATCTTATGGGTATTTAATAACGCTGCTGCAGCAGTGTAAGTTTCAACAGGGTTAGCATCAACGGTGCCATTTAATGAAGTAAATGGAGCTAAACGCACCCCAACTCTGTCAGCGCCAATCGCCTCAATCATAGCGCCAACCACTTCACTTAAAAAACGTAAACGGTTTTCTACTGAGCCGCCGTATTCATCGGTGCGGTTATTCGCCTCTGAATCAATAAACTGGTTAATTAAATAACCGTTAGCAGCATGTAATTCAATGCCATCAAAACCCGCTTCAATCGCATTAAGCGCCGCTTGACGATATTCTTCAATCACAGCTTTAATATCTGCTTTGGTCATTGCCCGTGGCTCAACCACATCAACAAAACCAGGCTCTTGGGTGCCGTTGTCGATAAAGACTTTTACATTTTCAGCTTTAAGGGCAGAAGATGAAATAGGTTGCTCGCCACCAATATTATCAGGGTGAGTAACGCGGCCAACGTGCCAAAGCTGAGCAAAAATAACCCCGCCTTGTTGATGAACTAAATCAGTGGTTTTTTTCCAACCCGCAATTTGTTCAGGGC
Source organism: Shewanella sp. 10N.286.51.B8 (assembly GCF_041469325.1). NCBI lineage: Bacteria > Pseudomonadati > Pseudomonadota > Gammaproteobacteria > Alteromonadales > Shewanellaceae > Shewanella > Shewanella sp. 10N.286.51.B8. The sequence continues at coordinate 28,471 of NZ_JBFRKG010000025.1, read as the reverse complement.
TGTAAATACCCGGTGTCCAAGCATAACCTTGACCCATTGCAGAAATCTGCGTGCCTTCAGCCACAATTAAACCCGCTTGTGCGCGCTGAGCATAATATTTTGCCATCATGCCATTAGCCAAGTTTCCTGGCTGTGAAGCACGTGAACGGGTCATTGGTGGCATTACAATGCGGTTGGTTAGTGTATGACGGCCTAGTTGCAGCGTTTGAAATAATGCTTGTTTCATGTTGTCATTCCTCGAAAAATGGGTCATTGAGCAGCCGATGTAATAGGGCTTTGAGATAACGAGCTCAGTTCAGTTAGCTCGGTTCAGTTAGCTCAGTTGAATCAGCTCAATTTGATAGTTATCAGGGTCAGTGATGAATGCGATGTGCGTCGCGCCGCCTTTTACAGGGCCGGGCTCACGAGTGACTTTTCCGCCTAAATCTTTAATCTTGTCGCAAGCAGCGTAAATATCATCCACACCTAAGGCTAAATGACCAAAGGCATTACCCATATCATACAGGTCTGTATCCCAGTTGTAAGTCAGCTCAATGCTAGTGCCATCTGGCTGATCGGCATAACCAACAAACACTAAGGTATAACGATATTCAGTGTTTTCAGCTCTATCGAGCACACTCATACCCAGCACATCAGTATAAAATTCAATCGATTTCTCAAGATCTGCAACTCTGATCATAGTGTGTAAAAATTTCATAATTTGCCCTTAGCTTCACAGAGATGAAAGCGCTGTTAGTAGTGATAACAAAATAACAATCTAAAACGCTTGCGTTGATTTAATAGGGCTAGTTTACGGTAATGGAGAGGATTAAAATAATTATTAAAAATTCTTAAAACGATAATTTTTTATTATTCGTATGAGCTATAGATTTTATAGCGCTACAAAAATGAATCACTCGCTAGCGACATGCTACTTACCGGTTGCAGCGTTTGTGCGCCAGCCAATCAATTCGACATTCTTATTTTACATTCTTGTTCTACACTGTTATTGCCATAAACGTATTACATAAGCGTTAACCATCACCCCTTTGTGCTTTTACCTAAAGCAATATCTGCAAGGAGCGACAATGAAACAAAGTTCAACAAACACGATATTGATAGGTAAAGGCGATAATCCCGTTGAGCTACAACTGCGTTATGGTAATCGTCATGGCTTAATTGCAGGAGCGACAGGTACGGGTAAAACGGTCTCGCTGATGATGTTAGCTGAAAACTTTTCCCGTCAAGGTGTGCCGGTTTTTGTTACTGATATTAAAGGGGATATTTCAGGTCTAGCCGCTGCAGGCAAGGTGTCAGATAAACTATTAGCCCGCGCTGATAAAATTGGTATTAGCAATTTCAGCCCCCAAGCTAATCCATGCGTTTTTTGGGACTTACTCGGCCAGCAAGGTCACCCTATTCGCACCACCGTCAGTGAAATGGGGCCAACATTATTAGCCAGAATGCTGGGGCTAAATGACATCCAAAGCAGCATTTTAGACATCGTTTTTGCCTTAGCCGATAGCCGAGGCTTATTACTGCTGGATTTAGACGACCTTAAAGCGCTTCTGACCTTGGTCTCAAAAGAGCGTAAAACCATCAGTGCTGAATACGGTTTAGTCAGTGCGCAATCATTAGCGGCGATTCAGCGATCGCTGATGAGTTTAAAGCGTGACGGTGGTGAGGTTTTCTTTGGCGAGCCCGCCCTTGAGCTAAGTGACATCATGGGCGTTGATGAGCAAAACCATGGCTTAATCAATATTCTGGCGGCAGATAAATTAGTATTAACCCCAAATTTATATGCCAGTTTTATACTATGGTTGTTATCCGAGCTATACGAAAACCTGCCTGAGGTCGGCGATGCCGACAAACCTAAGTTGGCCTTTTTTATCGATGAAGCCCATTTACTGTTTGAGGATAGCCCAGATCATCTACTTAAGCGTATCGAGCAAATTATGCGCCTAATCCGCTCTAAAGGGGTTGGGGTGTATTTTTGCTCACAATTTCCTGACGATATACCCGATGCGATATTGGGACAATTGGGTAATCGTATTCAACATGCTTTGCGGGCTTATACACCAAGGGACCAAAAATCGGTTCGCGCCGCCGCTGAAACCTTTGTGGTAAATCCTAAACTGGATATCACCGCAGTGATTTCGAGCTTAGCCGTGGGTGAGGCCTTAGTATCAACCTTACAAGATAATGGTGTGCCCAGTATGGTTGAGCAAACGCTGATATCCCCGCCCCGCTGTCGTATGGGGCCATTAACACTGACTGAGCGTAATGCTTGTCGCGCCCAAAGCCCTATCGGTAATCATTATGATATCGCCATTAATCGCGAGTCGGCTTATGAACGCCTCAATCAACTCGAGCAACTTGAAAAAGCCCCTGATGCCAAGCCTCCTATAGAAAAAGCTGACAGTAAAAAGTCTACCCCCAAAAAAACAAGCTCAACACCCCAAAAAGATAGCGAGGATGAACAAAGCAATTGGTTTAGCGAATTGCTATTTGGCACCAAGCGCCGTCAAGGTCTAGTACAGAGCTTTTCAAAACAAGCTGCACGCGCGGTGGGCAGTAAGTTTGGCAAACAAATTTTGCGGGGAATACTGGGCAGCATTAGCGGCAAAAGCGGTAAATAATTGTTCGCGGTTATATTGCTCTAGCCAGTCATTTTAACTCATCCTTGACCTGTAAATAGGAATTTTTAGCCATAACTGCCTAGAAAGATCACCTTGTGACAAGCTATATTTTTTATTAAATCAATAATATCTAACTTTGAAAAATTTCAGCAATCCCTTTGGTTAACTTAGTTGTAACTTCACTAATAAATGCGCTATTGTTTAGTTAATGGAGTTTTTAGAGGTGATTAAGGATGAGCCAATTTTTCACTTTACTCAATCTTAGTTTACTAGACGTCACGTTAGAATATGTCACGTTAGCTGATGCCTCTGTAATAGATAGCATTACTCAGGCCAATGCCTTTGAAACCACTTATGTTGTTATTCTTCGCTATTTTACAAGACCTTCTGACGTTATACGCGCAGCTAGCATCAAACACCTCAAGCACTTAGTGGCATATTACGCCCCTGTGCTTCCATCAGCCCTTATTAGTCACAATAACTTAATAAGGGGCGACTTATAGATATGATTAACCTGCATTTAAGAAAGTCATTATTATTTGGACTGATTGTATTTTCATTCTGTATATCAATTCTGTATCTAGATAATCGCTCAGAAGATTTTGTCATCGATAAGCAAAAACAGCTTATCAGCGAAAACTTATTTAAATTAAAAAAAGAGCATATTACTGATCTTGTTTCATCGGTGCATATCGCAGCTGAAGCAACCCTTAAGCGCGAATACCAAAAACAACAAACTAATCTACAAACGCATTCGCAACAATTCAAATTAGTACTTAATAACACCCCTGAACATCAACGCTGCCAAGTGCTACAAACTTTAGCCGCTGACGATGATGAGTTTCAATACCAATTAACACAATCAGGACAAGCTCTTTGTCAGTCATCCCATAAGCCAAGTTTACACTCCTCTAAGCCAGACAATACCTTGGCTGAAATAAGTATTAACACAGCGATTGCTGATGATATGCAAATGACACTGTCATTATTACCACCTCAAGTTATCAATGAAGCGAAAAAAAGGATCGCTGCCTTTATTAGGCTAATTAAACTGCAGAACCCAGAAACCTACGTTTGGGTAAATGAAGTGATTAATTACGCCGGTGGTGATGACTTTGCCATTAGAAAAGTTCACCCTAGCCAGCCTGAAACCGAAGGGCTGCTATTATCAACCCTCAGTCAAGACATCAAAGGTAACTACCCCTTCCAGATGGAGCTTGATGGCATTAATGCTCAAGGTGAAGTTTACTTCGAGTATTATTTCAAACGTAAAACCAATGATGAAATCGTTAAAAAACTGGCCTATGCCAAATTATATAAGCCTTTTGATTGGATTATCGCCACAGGGGTATATGTGGATGATTTAGAATTTGCAGTAGATCAAGAGATCAACAAGCTGATGGTTGAGCTCAATTTTTACAATAATCTGGTTGCCATTATCGCCATCTTTTTATCCGTGTTACTGGTTATATGTTTATACGTGATAGAAAGAAATGCCCTTAATAGTAAAGAGCGAGAGCTGGCACTAAAACACAAGCAACAAGATGTAAAAAACTACCGTCAAGTACTATCATCTATGCTTGATTTAGTGGAGCGGCGCGATAGCTACACCGCTGGTCATACGCGGCGGGTTGCACAATACTCAGTGATGATAGCTAAAGAGATGGGCTTTAGTAATGCTGAAGTGGAAATCCTCTATGAATCAGCAATCATGCATGACATAGGTAAGATATCTACACCCGATAGTATTCTACTAAAACCAGGTAAACTCACCTCGCAAGAATACAAAATTATTCAGCAGCATTTAGACAGCGGCTACAAGCTACTGGTATCGATTAAAGCCTTTAAAAAACATGCTGAAATCATCAGGTGCCATCATGAACACTATGATGGGACGGGTTACCCTCGGGGACTTAAAGGCAAACAGATCTGCCCACTTTCTCATATTCTCATTTTAGTTGACGCCTTTGATGCTATGACCTCAAAACGTATCTATAAAATGAGTAAATCGAAACAAGAAGCTATCGCAGAAATAAAGGCGCTGGCAGGTAAACAATTTTGCCCTGAAACGGTAAAAGCAGCTGTGCCAGTGCTAGAGAGTGCTAATCTAATTCCTGTTGATCATAATTATTTAAAGGATGAGTTTGAAGAAGCAAGGCTTGCCTATTATTACAAAGATTCGCTTACCGGTTTATATAACTATCGATATCTAGAGCACGTTATCACGTTAAACGAAGAGCTATTTAGCAAACATTATCATTGCTGTTACGTCATCAGTTTGTTCAATTTTGGTCAATACAATAAAACCCACGGCTGGCTCGAAGGTGATAAAAAACTTACCTTTATAGCCAACAAGTTAACTGCATTTTTGCCAGAGTCGTTAATTTATAGAGTGTTTGGCAATGACTTTCTTATCTTAACCCTAGAGCATATAGAGCTAGATGCAAAGTCGCTAATCGCGCAACTAGAACTTGATAACCTTAATATTGAACTTGCGTTAGAGCATATCAATATTGACCAGCAGCAAATCCACAATGTAACTCAATTTACTGAGATTATTAACAAGATAGTTAATAAGAAGACTTGCCCCAATATGCCCTAAAGTTCAGTATCAGGCTTGTAAAGCAACAGCATGAATAGAGGGTATTCATGCAATACTGTCTAACTAATAGTCACGAGATTAATCATAAAATAATCGATCAAGTAGCCAAAATGCGAAATAAAAATTAACTAAAAAATTAACTAATACTATAATGTTAACTGAGGGTTTGAGTCGTATCTCGTAGTATTAATCTAAGGAAGTCAATAATGAAATGGTTACCTGCTAAGTGGGTGTTAGATAAAGAGGCAGAACTATCATTTCAACAATCTTTAAATCAACGCTCACGCACAAATGCAGTAATGATGAGTTACATCTTAATTACGGTGTTGCTATTTTTTACCCTATCTTCATTTGCAGCCACTAATTATACTTTCGCCGACATCTTAACCCGTATTGTCAGCCTCCTAATTGCAATGGTAATGATTTTCAGTATTAAAAAATCAGCCACCTGTTACCTTGATTCGATACTGTTATTTTTTGCGGTGCTGTTTACCCTCATCAATGGTTTATTCTTTTATAGCTATGCTATTAACCATCAAGAGCTCCATGAAGGCGGCCCTATGCTGTCAGCCATTTTTATTACAGCCATTCCCATACTTCACTTAGGTCAAAAGTTCATTATTTGGCTGTTACTGGGTGTTGCTCTGCTTATAATCCAATTCAACACCGAGGTGGATATCATTTGGAGTATAAACTTCTATGTGATAACAGTTGCTATCATGACCGCGATGCAATATCAAACGGATGTACTGCTGAGAAAACAATATAAATACGAGTTAATTCAAACACAAAAAGCGCAAACTGATAAGTTAACAGGGATTCATAATCGCTATAATTTCGATAAGCAATTCTCGACTCTGTTACACAATTTAAAACAGGGGCAGTACCTTTCATTGGCGATGATCGATATTGACCACTTTAAAAAATATAATGACCGCTACGGGCATTTAATGGGCGATAAAGCCTTGGTCAGCTTTGCCCAGTTACTTTCAAACCAAGGTGCCGATATGGTGGTGCGCTTTGGTGGCGAAGAATTTATTTTGGTTTCTGTCAGTTCAAATCAAAATAAGCACTGGCTTGAAGATCTCCCCATGCAGCTTAAACGGCTCGAGATTGAGCATAGTGATTCAGCAACCGGGTTTCTGTCAGCATCCGCTGGGGTGGTCAGTGTTAGTGCCAATCAGCGTCACCTCGTTAATAAAACCAAGCTTTTAACCTTAGCCGATCGCTGTTTGTACCAAGCGAAAAAAGCCGGTAGAAACCAAGTGTGTCGCCAAAAGGTATCTTGTGAAGAATAAGACTTAAGTTAAGCTTGAGGCAAAAGTTGCAGTTGAGGCTGAGAATGAACTTGCGCTCACCGCCAGATAGCATCATTCGGATGAGTCTTTTTTATTTGCTTCTCTAGCAACCAAAATAAAGGTTAAATACATTTTAGTTGGCAGTGACAGTGCCATACCAAAAGCGACACACATCGAACTGATGATAATTCCCTTAACGCCCATTGCGGCTACGGTATCATTAAAGTTGTGCAAATAAACCCCAAGTAAAATTAACCAAATACCAATGGTTATGCAGGTTCTAAGCAGTAGTATTAATTGTCTATTGCTCACTTAATTCTCCTCAGCTTAATGGTACACACCTTGGCATAGCACACCGACATTGTAGTCAATATATAGCTAAATTATGCCACCATTGTCAGTGAGTGTCGCGGCACAGGTTACGTTAAATATTACCAAGCAGTTAAAGAGCTTATTCTGACAAAAGATGGGTTAACCAGCTAAGCTTTTAGCTTTTAGCTTT
>NZ_JBFRKG010000025.1:0-20648 GCF_041469325.1 Shewanella sp. 10N.286.51.B8 | reverse complement strand
CTTTTAGCTTTTAGCTTTTATTAAAATAGCTCTCTTAAAGCCAAAAAAGGCTACCAGGCTTAGAAGATTAAATGCGTTCCAGCTAGCGCTTTAGTTGCAGCATTTTTAGTTACTAAGCTTAAGCGCCTTGATGTGATACACAGATCGTTATACCTTGAATTTCAGACACAAAAAAGCGAACCCAAAGGTTCGCTCTTTTAATAATTACGATAAATAGGTAAACCTAAAAGCGTAATTATTTGAAGTAACGTACTGGCTAGCCAGTGACGTCGACTTTCAAATTAGATAGCAACTACGTTAGCTGCTTGTGGGCCTTTTTGACCTTGCTCTAAATCGAAAGAAACTTTTTGGCCTTCAGCTAAAGTTTTGAAACCTTCAGAAGCGATAGCACGGAAATGTACGAATACATCTGCGCCGCCATTGTCTTGAGTGATGAAGCCGAAACCTTTGTCTTCGTTAAACCATTTTACGATACCAGTAGTGTTAGACATAATGTGTCCCTTATATAATTAAGAATTAAAAAATTTATCGCGAAAATGCGATGCGCTGAGAGCTGAATTATTTAATGTGACGATGAAGCTAAGGGAAACACAGAGGAACAACGATAACGTAGAATTCTGAGGCTTTACTTTTACTTGATGTTTCATTAATAACTCTGAATGTCAGAGCGAGGTGAATCTTACATTAGTTTAAAAAATTGTAAAGGTATTATTTTATTTAAATATCAAAACAGCCAGATATCTGACCACTGACTAACAGGTATATAGCACAATTAATCGCTAATATACTTATGCTTAGCAGTAATTATAGCTCTGGCTGCTATGGTTTAGCTGTGATTGATAATAATATAGCTTGTCACTTGGCTATGACGGTTATCATGGATATTTACAGTGGATTAACTTTTTTCAACGCCCCGAAACGATCAGCATCAATCCCTTGCTTCCAATAGCCAACAGCAAAGATGTTAAGCCTTTCAAAACCAAGCTCTTGTTGTAATACGGGCTTCAAAGCGCGTATTTGACCAGCTTCTAGCCCCATAAAGACATGACTATCCTTGGGTAAGTCTTTAGCGATTAGTTGTACTTGTTGCTCAAGGGTTATTGTTGACTCATCTTCAATAAACCAATGAGTATTTTTTGAATCGTCATAATCCATCTCAATGATATCAGCACGGGTAGGCACGCTAATAATGGCCTTTAATTGGGCATCAGGATTAAATCTAGGCACGTAACCATTTATGGCATTTACAGAGGTGATATCCCCCACCAGCAAGTAACTATGGTGATTAAAGTCAGTTAATTTCATCAAACCTGGGCCCGCTATACTAATACGGTCGCCCACTTTTGCCTTTTTTGCCCAACTGGTGGCAGGACCTTGGTGACGGTTAATCACAAAATCTAACCCTAGCTGGTTAGTGTGTGGGTTAAAAAAACGAATCGTGTACGAGCGCATTTTTTGCGCTTCATCGCCCGTCGATGGCAAAAACACTTTAACGTGCGCGCCTTCAAGCCCCTGCGGAAAACCTTGTAAACTGGTTCCGCTAAAGATAATTCGACGTAAATGAGACGACAGCTCAATAATTTCTGCAACCTGTACAGAGCGCAAATTGGGCTTTCTAGGCTTCATAGAGACATCCTCTTCGACTTGAAAAAAAACTAGTAAGTTGATAAGGTCAACCATAGTTAACATTGTTGACTAAGTCAACTAATTATCAGGACCAACCAAAAATGAGTCACTTATCCATTTCTGATGCGATTTTTAACATCGCACATTCATACCGTTTAGCCATGCGATCTTCTCTTAAGGCTAATGAAATTGGCTTAAATGCCATGCATGTTAAATGCCTTAGCTTGATTAACAACAGTCACACTTGCACCGCAAACGATATTGTTAACCTTTTAGCCAGAGATAAAGCACAAATTGCTCGGTTAATAAAAGAAATGATGGATAACCAATGGCTAACGAAAACGGCAAACCCAGAAGATAAAAGAAGTCAGATATTATCACTGACTGCAGACGGTAAAAAACTCGCTGTACTGATTGCAAAAACCCAAAACGATGTGAATCAAAAAATGCTGCGAAACCTGCCAGTTGAAGACTTGGCCACATTTACACGCATTGCTGATGCGCTCTTTAATAACCTTAATGACAATGAAGAATAAGCGGCCTTTTAGTTAGTTGCCTTTATCTTAGCCGGTTTTTAGCATGACAAGTCTTTCCTAGCACTAAGGCTTGTAAGCCGAGCGATATCAGTGCTAAATACTTGGCAGTAGCTTTGACGCGAATAGCCACAAATTTGCTATTGAAACGAATCGAATAACAGATTAAAATGCGCCCAAATTTGAGGGAGTAGCCGTTCTGTCACCACGACAGGAGGTTGTGTCAACATAATTGGTCGAAGACCATGGTGCAATCAACGCTTAGCATTAAGCGTCTGGCGAGACTCGAATGACCACACGCATATAGCTAGGGCTGGGCGTGGGTTTTTCGTGTCTTAACACAACCAGCCCTTGCAGTGCGTTATATTATGTTGTCATTATTTTTACCTTTACTTGCACTCGTTGCAGGTCTTATCGCTTTATCTGTCAGTGCCGACCGGTTGATCGCAAGTTCTGCGACTCTGGCTAAGCATTGCAAAGTCTCTATGTCCTTTATCGGTATGACTGTGGTGGCTTTTGGCACCTCAGCTCCAGAACTTCTCGTGTCCTCTATCGCAGCCCTAAATGGTGCTGGCGAACTCGCTATTGGTAATGGTATTGGCTCTAATATCGTTAATATAGGATTAGTGCTTGGCATTTGTGCTTTACTCGTGCCGTTATCCATTAAAGTCCATTTCATTCGTCGGGATTTACCTATCTTAATCGCGGCAATCTTATTTTGCGCCCTGTTAATGTCAGACGGCAATTTAGACTTCCAAGATGGCTTATTACTACTAGTAGCGTTAGCGGCATATTGTGGTTACCTAGCCTTTTTAGTGGGTAAAGGCGAAGCTGACGCAGAAGAAGTTGAGTTTTTAGAAATATCTAAAAGCCGCTCTGCTGTGGAAACGCTATTAATGCTAAGTGTGCTGTTAGCCGCCTCACAACTGATGGTTTGGGGCGCTGTAGAACTGGCTAAAGCTGCCGGGATCAGTGAGTTAATCATTGGGCTAACCGTTATTGCCTTTGGTACCAGTTTACCAGAGTTAGCAGCAGCCATTGCTGGAGTGCGCCGCGGTATGCATGACATGGTATTTGCAACTGTGATTGGTTCAAATATTTTCAATATACTTGGGGTGATTGCCTTCCCTGCGCTGTTAGGTGACAAGCAGCCATTACCAGAATTATTGGTCGCCCGTGATTACCCTATGATGCTGTTACTCACCGCTATCGTCGCTGTGGCATTTATGGTTACTTATTTTAAACAAAGAAACATCCCTGCTACTGAAAAAAGTTATACCTTTGGCCGCACTGCGGGGGCGCTGTGTTTAGTGAGCTTTAGTGGCTATATGCTTTATCTCGGCGCTGTGACAATGCAGGCCTAGTTAGCTAGGTAAATATTAACTAGGTAACCATTGGCTAGGTAAACAAAAGACAAATAACAGTGGGGTTCGAGTGCCCCACTGACCTTTACCCTTCGCTTACTTAACCTTCTCATTCCTATTCTGTATTTTCTTGATTACTGCCAAGCGCTATCAGGCTTCCAACTCTCTGCCCACATTGGTAATTGCTCAGCAGGCATTGGCCGTGCAATACCATAACCTTGCGCTAGCATGCAGCCCATAGACAATAGCTGGGTTCCATGTTCGATGGTTTCAACACCTTCAGCAATAACTTGGCGATGAAAAGCCCGCGATAAACTAATCACCCCCATCACAATGGCGCGGTCATCAATATCAATCAGCATGCCTTTGACAAAACTCCGATCAATCTTCAGTAGGTTGGCAGGTAAACGTTTAAGGTAAGTGAGTGATGAAAACCCTGTGCCAAAGTCATCAAGTGCAAAGCTGACGCCAATATTAATGCATTGCTCCATTGTCGCCAGCACTTGCCCCATATCCCCCAGCGCGCTGGTTTCTAGTATCTCAAGCTCCAATGAACTCGGTTTAATCAACGGTCGCTGCGCTAATGCTGCTGAGAGTTTGGCAGTAAAATCTTTTTGTTGTAATTGTAAGGCGTCAATATTAACGCTGACAGCAATATCAAAGCCAGCAAGGGTCCATGAATACATCTGTGAAAGCGCGGTATCAATAACCCAATTTCCCAAAGTGACACTGATGGAATGATTATCAATAAAAGGAAGAAACTCCCCAGGTAATAGCAAGCCTTTCTCTGGGTGCTGCCAACGGATCAACGCCTCACAACCGATCACAGTGCCTAATTTCATATTCACTTTCGGCTGGTAATATAAAACAAACTCATCTTGCTCAATCCCCCGCTGAATATCATCAATCACCTCAAGGGTGCTTTGTAAGGATTTGTCTTTATTGACATCAAACAGGTGATAGCGGTTTTTGCCACTTTGTTTAGCTATATACATGGCCTGGTCGGCATGGCGTATCAGTTGATCTGCACTCACACCATCTTGAGGGTACAAGGTAACGCCAATACTGGCAGACACCTGCAAAATGGCTCCAGCAGCTTTAATCGGACAACTTGCTACCTCTAGCATCCGCTCTAGAACCAACTCACAATCGTGCATGCTTTCTAAATCCACCAGTAAAGCAATAAATTCATCACCACCAATACGGGCCAGAATGTCTCCATCTCGCAGAGTTTCGCTCATTAACTGCGACAAAGTAATTAGCAACTCGTCACCGACATTATGGCCATAGGTGTCATTAACGGCTTTGAATCCATCTAAATCAAGGTAAGCCACGGCTAAAAATTTTCCGCGTCTGATGCTCTGACTCATTGCATGATCCAGTCGTTCCGCCAGCATTACCCGATTGGCTAACCCTGTTAGCGGATCATAATGGGCAATGTGTTCTAGTTGTTGTTGATGGCGCTTCATTGAGGTGATATCTGAAAACAGTGCGACATAGTTTTGGGTTTGCCCCTCGGAATCTGTAACCGCACTAATGGTGATTAGCTCGGCAAATATGTCGCCATTTTTACGCTTATTCCACAGCTCGCCTGACCACTGCTTATGTTGTAATAACGATGCCCACATCCTGTTGAAGAACTCGCTGTTGTGCCTACCTGAGTTTAAAAAACGTGGGTTTCTGCCAATGACTTCTTCTCGCTCATAACCGGTAATCGCGCTAAAAGTGGCGTTAACATCAATAATAACCCCATTAATGTCGGTGATCATGATGCCCTCACGGGCATGAGTAAAAACACTGGCTGCGAGTTTGAGTTGATCTTCAATTTTTTTATTATTACTAATATCAATAACTTCAATAACTCGTGCATTACAGCCTTTATAAGTAATATTTTTTCCCTTAATGCTTAGCGGATATCGTGTTCCGTCCTTGCGAAGGCCTTCAGCTTCAAAACTATTTCTATCATCTTGATGCATTCTTATTTTTACCGCTTCAAGATACTCTTTCGCGATTAATTTCAAACCATCCATACCAATGAGCTCTGAGTAACTGAAACCAGTAATAGTGGATAAACCATTATTACACTCAAGGATACGGCCCTGATCATGGATAACAATACCGCCATAGGTTGCTTCGCTAAGAGCCCTAAAGCGCTCCTCACTTTGCTGTAAAGTCGTTTTAGCCTCTGCCAAACGTCGATTAAACAAGTGCATATAGAGAGTGATACTACTGGCTAAAACCACCAAAAAAAGCGCTATGGATAATACCGGGTAGAGCCAGTTAGGAGTTGATGTAGGGCTATCATTATAAATAAAGCCATCAAGGTGACGAATATCATTGACCACACTGGCCTTAGCAAAGGTATTTGCCATATGTTGCCAGCGAACAGAGTTCATATGCCCAATTTGGATCAAATTAGGCAGAATCAAGTTTTGCATTGCATTAGCTTCATAGAGCAAATGCTCACGGGTTTTATTAACCTGATACTTAGCCATTAATATATCGACTATTTCTTCAGGGTTGTCCATGGCATAGCGCCAACCTTTGAGGGTCGCTCGCCTCATTGCCGCTACACGTTTTGGATAATTATTTAACTCAGCTTCAGTAGTGAAAAAAATATCACTATAAAAATCAACTCGGTAGCTTACTGGATCAATAATGTCATAGGGGACATTAGCTTGAGCAAGTACATAGGGTTCATTGGTAATATAAGAGTTAAAAGCATCCACCTTGCCCGTGATTAAATCATCAAGCTGAAAGCTGCTGGGGACGATCTCAAGCTGTGACAAGGAAATGCCTTCATTAACTAACATGGTCAAAAAGCCTGCATCTTTATCCTTATTCGCCAGCATCACTCTTCTGCCAATAAGGTCATGGGCAGAGCGTATTCCTGACTCTTTTAACGTCAACAAGATAGATGGTGAATGCTGAAAGATAGCAGCCAAAGCAATAAGTGGTTCACCTAAAAGGCGATGGTATAGCACCTCACTGTTACCTACTGCATATAAAGCATTACCCGATAACACTTCGGCTACCGGTAAGCGTTGCGGATCGCCTTCAAGCAAACGAACCTCAAGACCTTCTTCTTGATAAAAACCCTTTTCTAACGCAGCATAATAGCCGGCGAATTGAAATTGATGATGCCAACGTAACTGCAAATATACGATATCCACTGCTTTTGTTGACGCTAGTGATAACGATTCTGATATTTGGGTTATTTTGAGCTGTGCTGAGGTTTTTACAGAGCGTTCAACTAAAGGCTCAGATTTAGGCTCTGATAAGGGGGCAGATAAAGCAGCAGCGAACGAGCTAGATACGCTTACGATTAACAAAGTCACTAAGACAAATAGCACACACACAACTGCTGCACGACGCATCATCGAAGCATAGATACAATTTCTGAGCGATAATAAACCAAACCACATGCAGTAAACCTTAGCGCTAACAGTCGATAAAGGGTGCTAAATGCTGTACTTAAACCATGAATTTATTGGTACTGAGATTAAGAAATAAACGGCATTGCCATCGCAGGGAGGGGAATATAACTAAAGCTATTAGAATCTAAAAATTGCTCTTCTTCCCTGATATTAAAATCGACTTAAACCGCTAAAACTACTTTTTATCTTTGCAGCCAAAACACTGAATAATAAAAGTATAGAAGATAACAACACCTTCGCCATCAGCCAGGCTAGTTTAATCTAAAAAAGTGTCAAATAACGCCAATTTGTGGCAAGTATGTATTCAAGCTGAGTGTGAATAGCTTGGATATACTGCCAATAAAATATGCAAACCGATAAGATAACCCAGCAAAGAGTTCACCTGACTCTGAACTCTGGAAAAATAGCACTGAGCAGGTGGGCAAGTTAACACATGCCCACACACAGCTTAGCGCTCAACTCAGGCTAGTCTTGCTTCAAAAAATGCCACGGTTCTTGACCAAGCAAGTTCAGCATTTTTCTCATCATAACGGCCGGTAGAGTCATTATGAAAACCATGATTAGCATTTGGGTACATGTGCATGACGTAATCAACATCAGCAGCCTTTAAATCCGCTTCATATTCAGGCCATGAAGCATTAACTCGTTTATCGAGTTCACCTAATTGGATCATCAACGGCGCTTTAATATTTGACCGTAAGGCTTTGGCCGCTGGCGTACCATAAAATGGAACTCCGGCATCAATCAGATCGCTTTCTATCGCGGCTAAATAATTCACCATATAGCCACCAAAACAAAAACCTACTGCCCCCAGTTTACCGTTAGATTGCTGATGTGATTTTAAAAACTTAGCAGCGGCAACAAAATCATATTGAATTTTTTCACGCTCAAGGGTGCGCTGCATGGATCTGCCTTCATCGTCATTGCCAGGATAGCCACCTAGCGGAAACAAGGCATCAGGCGCAAACGCAATAAAGCCTGCTTTAGCCAGCCTGCGGGCCACATCTTTGACGTAAGGGTTTAAACCTCTATTTTCATGAATAACCAATACCACAGGGAATTTACTATCAGGGTTTTCTACAGCTTGGGTGGGTAACACTAAATAGCCTCGACCTTCGCCATGGCCTTGGGG
Organism: Shewanella sp. 10N.286.51.B8; assembly: GCF_041469325.1. Classification (NCBI taxonomy): domain Bacteria; kingdom Pseudomonadati; phylum Pseudomonadota; class Gammaproteobacteria; order Alteromonadales; family Shewanellaceae; genus Shewanella; species Shewanella sp. 10N.286.51.B8. The sequence goes on along the minus strand of NZ_JBFRKG010000025.1, from coordinate 12,556 downwards.
GGACGCAAAGTTCTGATAACTGGCTTTAATGTCACTATCGTTAAATGACACTTGCTCGGCTAAGGCATAATTAGGTAATAGCGCACTGGTTAATACTGTCATGGAATAGCCCAGCGCCACTAAACCGGTTAATTTTTTCATAAAAGTACGACGGTCCATACCGCCATGTGCATATTCATCGTACCAATCAAAAGCTTCTTGTGGAATATTATTATTTTTCATATTTTACCCATATCAAATTAGCGGCGCTGGTGTATTGACTTGATTACTATTAACTCATCGCAGCATTTACCTAAACAAATGAGAATAACAATCAAAACCATTTTGACTAATTAATATGCGGTAAGCTTGCTTAAAAAGCAAACATAAAGCAGTTGATTTATTTACACTAAAACATAAGCAAATAACGGCGCGCCAATCACCATAGCAATACCGGTAAAAATCATGGTTAGGCTGGCCACAACCCCTTCCTCTTGGCCAATTTCAGCCGCCTTGGCCGCGCCCACACCATGGGCAGCGCCGCCTAAAGCTGCACCTTTTGCCAATGGGCTTTTAATTTTGGCTAATTTAAATACAGGGCCGCAAAGTAACATGCCTAGCACCCCAGTAATTAATACTAAGGTTGCAGTTAAATCAGGTGCACCGCCAAATGCGGTAGTTGCCTCAATAGCAAATGGGGTTGATACTGAACGCACCAGTAAACTGTGTGATAGCTCAGGCGGTAAATAAACAAACTGCTCAATCAGCCATGAAGATAATAATCCCACCAGCAAACCAGTAATCACCCCAATGCTAATTGTTAATGGATAACGGCCAATTAACTTACGCTCACGGTATATGGGCAGCGCAAAGGCAATAGTTGCTGGCGCAAGCAAAGCGCTAAGATAATGGTTATAAACAAAATAAGTAGGTAACGGCACTGAAAAAATCACTACCAATACCATTAAACTTGCCGGTGTTGAAATAATCGGTGACAACCACCAGTAATGGTAATGACGGTATAAAAACTTACTTGTAAAATAAGCCACTAAGGTTGCTAGCAGACAGATTAGCGCAGCGGTTTGTGATGTCATCCATGGCGATGTCATTAAGGTCAATGAGCTAAGAAACTGCATATTAAACTCCCACCGTATCTGACGTTGCCAGCGCTGCATCTGCTAACATTTTTGTCGCTCTGTTGCGACTTGCGCGGTTTCTACGGCGCTCGAATCTAAATACCCTATCAATAACAAAGCCGGTGATCACTAACACTGAAATACTGCCCAGCACTAAGGTGAACATCAAACTCATCCCAAACTCTTCAAACATAGGAGCATAATGGATTGAGGCGATAACGGGAGGAATAAAAAACAGCAATAATTCACCAATTAACCACATTGCGCCAACGGCCACAAACCGCTCAGGTAACCACTTAAATGCCAGCAGGCTGTACAAAAAAATCAGGCCAATCACACTACTTGGTATGGGTAACGCTAACAGCTCAACCAAGTATTGGGCGCTAAAAGCTAACCCACACAAAAAAGCCACTTGTAACAGCAAATAGGAAGTTCGTTTTACAAACATCAGGGAGGAAGTCATAACACATCAGATTAAATTCGTTTCGAGGTGGCTATTTTACCCTTGCAATAAAAATAAAAATAATGAATATTATTTACCAATTAAATAACTAAAAGCTATGTAATTATGGATCTTAAAACGCTGCAATATTTTGTCGACATCGTAAACTGTGGTGGCTTTAATCGCGCTGCAGAAAAAATCCATATTAGCCAACCTGCGCTGTCAAAATCCATCACCCAATTGGAAGCTGAACTTGAGCTTACGCTACTCACCCGTGGTAAACGCGGCACAGCCGTAACCCTTACCAGCTACGGCCAGCTGGTGTATGACTATGCGCAGCAGTTACTCAGCACCAAACAAGCGCTGTTTGATGAAATAGCCTTACTGAAAGGGCTCCATAAAGGGCAGTTAAAATTAGGCTTAGCGCCACTGGGCAGCGCCGAGCTATTTGCGCCAATTATTGCCAAATACCAGCAACGTTATCCACACATTAATAATCAGCTGTTAGTTCGCGGTGGAGTGCAACAAACCTTAGCATTAAAAAATGGCGAAATAGAGCTAGCAACAGGTATTATCGAGCTTAATCAAGAGTTTGAAGGAATAGCAATTCATACCGAGCCTATGGTCGTGGTGCTGCCAAGTCAGCACCCGCTGGCAAAGCAGCCGCAAATATCCATCAAGGCACTGGGTAACTGCGAGCATATCTTATTTGAAGCAGAGTTTTCACTGCATGAGATGGTCATTAATGCTTATCAACAGGCTGGTATCAGCATAGAAAGCCCAACCTTAGTGAATCAACCTGAGTTTGGCATAGCGCTGGTTGCTGCAGGCACTGGGATAATGTTATTACCTAAGTTTATTGCCGAGCGTTATCAACTGGAAGGCGTGGTGCAGCGTGAACTTATTGATACCAATTTAAGCTGGAAGATGAATTTATTTTGGAGTAAAGGCAAGCCATTATCTTTTGCCGCAATTGCCATGATTGAGCAGGTTAAAGAGCACCTTAACCAGCTAGCGCTTTAAATGCTAAAGTTGAATCATTTCAGATGAGATATCTCGCTATCAAACAACCTGAAAGTGATAATAGAAATGGATCGATTCTAAAGACAATTTAGGGCATAAGTGATTGAGTAATGCCGCAGTGGACGAAAACCCGGGCCAAGCGGCGGCTTTTTGCTTTTTCTAGCTGACCTTGTTAAAAGTAGTCACGACTGACCCAAGATGCGCCAGTGAACGAACACGCAATGACATAAGAGCCATGACAAAGTTTTCGCTTCTTTACATGTACACTTTAGCATTCTCGTGAAATCTAGTACGCTCTGATTTCCATCAGCTATCCTTACGGCCATACCCATGATTGAAGTTTCAAAGAACTTCATTAGCTGTTGAGTTGACATCATCCTTTTATTATCTTCCGCAGCTTCATGTGCTATGAATTTCTCGCCTTTCCAATCTAACAAGTTTACTAGCAAGAATCAGGGCAAGATAACGATGCCAATTTACAATAGAATACGGTCTTAGATGTTATATCACATTCTAAGACCTTCTATTACTTAATAGGATCCAGTTAAAAGCTATAGCCAATATCTGTACCGTTACTGATACTCAGAGTTTCACCGAGTAAGGTGAAACTCATTTCTGATGAATCATAAGTAGTGACTTTATAGCAAACTTATTAAAGCTTTTTTGCAGATGAAAGTTCAGCTTCTAGCTCTTTCATCGCTTTTTGAGTTTTAAATTCAGAATAAAGTACGGCTTCATCGTTAGGATCTAGCTTTTTACCAGACTCTTTAATTAACTTGTCAAATAAAGGCTTAGTATTTTCCATAATGACTAATGCACACAATTGTTTTTGATCATCAATACGAGCAAAAGCGACTTCTTTTGGTATTGCGCCTACAAGACTTTGTTCAGCAATCTGTTTGCTTACTTGTGCAAAGCTTGAACTACTTGTAGTCGTGTCATCTTCTTGTTGCTGTTGGTTAACTAGCTTATCCATCACCATTGCTTTAGTGTTTATTTGCGCAGCTAGATCTGCACGTGCGTTGGCAATCGCTTGTGCTCTACTTGCAGCCATATTACCGCTCCACTGAACACAGCTTGAAGATGCTAAGCCTGTTTCATGTGTCGGCATCAATACCCAACTCGGGACACTGTCATTTTCAGCTAGCGGTGTCGACTGAGGCTCTTGAGTGCTACTACATGCACCAACTAAAAGAAGGGTGCTAGCGATCATTAAATGTTTCTTCATCATAATTTACTGTTTCCATTCCATGTGGGTAATTTTGCTTGGTATTGCTCTTCTAATTTACGAACTTTTTTAAGGTAATTCTTAGTTTCAGAATAAGGTAAATCTTGCATTAGAGTGTGATAAACCTGCTCACTAGACATGGTATTTATTTTCCCTAATGCTTGTTTAACATTGCGATTGCTACCACCATTAAATGCCTTAGCGACATTACCTGCACCGGTATTGTAAGCCGCTATAACGCAGTATTTTCGACTTTGAGGATCAATAATGCCCTTAAGGTAGCGCTCAGATAATATCGAAAGATAGCCTGCTCCATAGAGAATATTTGTTTCTGGCTGATAGAGTTCGTTTGCGGTGGGAGCAGCTTCTTGTTGAAGCAACTTATTAGCCACATCCATTCCTGCCGATCTCGGGACAATCTGCATTAAGCCAAAGGCTGGTATATGGGATTTTGCTTCTGGATTAAATGATGACTCAGCATGGGAGATTGCTAACAATAAAGCCAGTTCTTGTCGCTGCTCACTGGCTTGTGTATTAAACGAATCCAAATATGGTGATGCCTTTTTATATAAATAGTCGTCAGGTAACGCAATCGTATACGACTGTATATTCTTATACTTCACATCCTTCTTTTTAACTTGCTCTACTTGTTTTTCAAGGTTTTTAACTCGTAACTGCTGTTGCTTATCAAGCTGTTGCTTCTTAGTCTTTAGCTCAGTTTCAGTAAGCCTTTCGTCAGCCTCAAAGCTATTTACGACTTGCTCATGCTGCACAATAATTTGTTGTTTTAGCAAAATTTCAGATGCTTCGACTTGAGGTTGCTGAATCATTTTTGGCGTTGTTTGCTGTAACAATTCAAAAGAATCGTCATTGTCGATGACGATTTTTACTAACGTCGCTGTATTGCTTTTATCCAGTTCTGCTGACGTTAAAGGATCATCCCCAACAAGCTGCTCTATGGTTAACGTATTGGCTTGTTCGTTAACAATAATCCTGCTGTTTAAATCGTCACTATAAACAATTTCTTGCTCAATTGAGCTTTGCGCAGGTGCAGCCCATTGCTCTAGCAGTTGGCCACGAAATGCATCATATTCTGCCAAGTATTGCTGCCTAAATGTGTCATATTCTTGCTGTCTTTGTTGGCTGAAATCCTGTTGCTGCTGTTTCCAGCCTTTTTTAAACTCATCAAAAGAGGCATCTGTTGCGAGTACCAAAGACGGTAGAAGTATCATTGGTAGCAGTAGTTTACGCATGACTATGTCCTTAAAAGTAAGCATTGAATTCATACTTTGTCAGCAATGAATCTGCAATATATTGCGGTGAAATCTCAGAAATGCCATAAAAATTAGCAGTATAAGCCGCTAGTTTTTGTGTTAATTGGCTTACCTCTGCAGAATTGTCTTCTAACGTTGCATGTTCAAGCTCATTCAAGGTTAAAGTGGCATTTGTTTGAACTTGTTCATATTCAGTGAAACCGGCCAACAAATTTAAGTACATTCCCTGTGCCCCTAATTCTTTAGATTGCAGGTAGTAACTCACATTTTGATAATCATAAAAAAATAAATTTGAATCAGCTGTTATATCTGCAATGGTATTGGCTTTAAGTAAGTGGTCAGTAAAAGGTACTGCTGGGGTGAACTCAGCAAGTAACGGATTTTCATGTTGTAAGCTATGTAGCACAATTCCCACAATGCGCTGCTCTTTGTTAATTAGCGTCAGCAGATATTTAGGATCTTTATAATAACGATATTCGATATTGGGATCTAAATTCGAGGTTTTAATCACCTGAGGAATACCCACACTCTGCTGCACAAACTCAAGATAATTACCAATATCCAAAGCTGCTACTCTTTTATCCTCTATCTGGTGAGTAAAATGAGTAATGAATGCTTGATAACCCTCTGTAAGTAATTGCTTGGTGTCAGCCCAATTACCCAAGCCCATTAGCACCACCATCAGCACTAAAAAGCCTGAAGCGACTCGAGCAAAAAAGCCTTTTTTCTTGGGCTGGCCACCGGTATTGACGGTGTTTTTATTTAAAATATCTTGAGCATTCATTCGCTAAATTTTTATCCTTTACGTTTTACAATATGGCTTTATTGTTCTTAGTGATTAAAAATAACTACTTAAATCATCGGCTTGACTAGCTTCAATTTGTTGTAATTTGTCCTCTGCATTTTCAAGCAATTGCAGACAGACTGGCTCATCACAGGCCCCCATTAAGTTCACCACTTCATCAAATTTTTCAGCGGCTAACCATATTTTCCCGACGGCTATTTTACTTTGGTTTAGGGTTAATTTTTCAGGGTGTAAATGTTCGTCTAAATAGGCTAAAGCTGATGCTAAATCAGTTTGGCTCGCAATTAATGCCACCGCATCGGCTTGTGTTCGCCTATGCTGTAACGCCACCTTTAGCATCGCACGTAATAACTCAATATCACCGTCTTCTGCTGCCCACCAAGCGCCAGTGAGTGCCAGCCCGGCTATATTATATGAAGCATCACTAGAACTAACCTTACCTTCACAATTCAAACCATCGTGTGTTTTTTCTTGTTGATAATCCGTAATATTGGCATCTATAAAACTCAATGGTTTTGGCAGTACTTGCGACGTACGCGCCATTAAATCAGCGCGCACTTGCTCTCGTAGCGGTAACGTTAACGCACGCCGACAAGCTGCTTGTAAAGCAGCTTTTGAGTGTGTTTTTAAAGCCACCACTTTAGCGCTACTACCATTTGCCTCACTAATAAAAAAAGGGCTAGTTTCTCTAACGACACCACTACTATCTACGGAAATGTCGCCAGAGAAAATCGAGGCAGCTAAAACAATAGATAGCATTAAAGCTCCTCGGTGCTCGATACCTTGCCTGAAGCTGCTTGTGGGTTTGCCGCGTTATTATTTACACCGCCAACAGCCTTAATTTTGCGAGCTGAGTTATCGCTGGCATTTAAACTTTGCCCACCCACTTGCATCTCTTTATTGGCTTTTTTCGCTGTAGCTTCAAGGCTTGGTGAATACACTGCAATACTGTACTGCCAGTAACCATCTTCACTACTAAAGCTTTTTACACTGACACCCGCAGGCAGTGTTCCCTTTGCTAGTGTCGAGTAATCATCAGATTGTTTAAATTGGTTAACAAAGGTTTCACGATCATTTTCAAGCACTTTTACTTGCTGAGGATCTTGCATGTAAGGGTCGTCATATTGAAATTGTGAAGAACCTTCCATTTGCTTTTCATCAAAGCTACCTTCCCAATACACTTTCTCACCTTGCATGGTTGCCAATAATGCTGAGCGAGCTCGGGTTTGCGATTGTGACTTGGCTGCAGAGCGTAACTTATTGGCTACAGACTTATTTTTATTTTGTCGAATAATCGCAGAGCCATACCCCATAACAACAACTTCACCGGTTTCTGCATGGGTGAGGATTTTAGCGCCGACTGGAGGTAACACCCCACCTTTGATATCGCTAACAACTTGTTTAAAAATGCTATTAGGATCTGTGGTGACCGCTACTGCACCATGCTTTTGACGCACTTGAGCACGTGTTTTAGGCGTAGAAATTAAACTCACACGCACATTACTTGCTGCAACATCGTCATACACATCAAATGTCACGAAGCCTGCAAGAGAACCTGAGATCGACTCCTTACAGGCTTCCATCATTTTTGTTTGTGTATTGGCAACACTATCAACGCCAGTATCAATCGCATCCATACTGGTCTGAACGAGATTACTACATTGATGATCAACCCCTGTCATGTTTTCGATTAGCTGCTTTTTTGCGATCAAGTAAGCTTGGTTATAGGCGCCTCGCTTAGATAGTAATGTGGCATTGAGGTTGTCATAGGTGGTGTAACTGACGCTACCAATAGACAAAATCCCTGTTCCACTACCAACCTGGATCATTTTGACACCGTCTTCATCATTTTCAATCAACGCTTGATGTGCAACCGCAACCGCCAAACTGGCATCATCAGCGACGATGGCATCACCTTGCACGAGCACATCATCGCTATCAACCTGTTCAGCACCAGGTCTTGCCGGCACCATATCGGTTAAATCAAAGTCATCGCTCGCCATTGCTGGCATAGAAAGCGAAAGCGCTAGAGTTAATATTCTTAATTTCAAAATAGTTTCCTTACTTTTTAATATCTAAGAGTAAAATCATTTTCAATACTGATGGCGGATAATCTGTTACCAGTGGTAGTTAACACTTGATGCACGGCATCAGCGAGGTCACCTGTCGCGCCTTTATATCTCAGGCTAGCAACAATGTTGTTATCTTTTTCATATATGGTCACATCAGACACTCCGCCCAAGGTACTTAACAATGCTTGAAGTTTTTGCGGTTGCTTGATTTGGGATTGGGGTAACCATATTTGGCGGACTAGTCCGCCTCGAGCAACAACTTGAGTAAACGCCTGTTGCAACGCTTGTTGTAAATCTTGGGCTTGTTGTTCATGGGCAAGATGAACTGACATTAAGTCTTGTTCAACTCGCTGACCACTGGGCAAAGCTAATAGCGCAGGGTTATTTTTCCAGTGGCCATAGATATTACCGCTCAAATCTTGAACGCTCACATTGAGGTGTAATCGACTGGTATTGGTGGTATTCGCTAACTCAGCAGCGGCCAATACCACTAAACTAGCCACGTTAGCGACTTCCACACCTTGCTCACCTAACCATAAGGTTAATTCGGTTTTTAAAGGCTCTGGCGCAATCACTTTCACCCGCGGCGAGCCTATTACTGATAAAAGCTTGGATGCTTGCTGCACTAGCGGTTTTTTTTCAACTACCGCATGCAATGTCACTTGCAAACCATCATTATCGATATTTTGGCTATCTAAAATCTGCCACTCTTTAACTAAACCTTCGCTATGGCTGGATAACTGTTGCCCAATAAGCTCTTGCATTTGGGTGGTTTCAGTATCATTTAACACCTGTAAGTTCATCAATGATGACTGACTGTGCTGCTGGGTTAACCACACGCCAACCACCTGTGAAACAGCTCGTTGTAAAGCATCCATTTCAGCATGATGACGAGCGGTTTTGCCATTTTTAGGCCAACCTTCACCCGACACGGTAACACTGATATTTTGAGTACCTTCTTCCCAGTTTTGATGGCTAGGAGCAGGAATATCCAGCAAAGACAAGCTAACGCTGACACAAGTATCATTACCACTTAAGCTAGGTGATGAGGTGTTTAATGGAATAGCCCCCATACTTAACCCCTCAATAATGTCACTACGTTGCTGCTCATAAAGGCGCACAGTGTCATCATCTAACGATGCTCCTAAAAACTGATTATTGTCGGTAATAGCTAAACTTTTATTACCTTTAATAAATGCTGCCAGCTCTGCCGCAGCTTGGGTTTTAGCACTAGAAATAGCCAAGTTACCACGACCATAAGCGCAGGCAGTTGTTTCCATCATGCCATCAGGGAGAACCTTCACCTCTGCCGCCAGTGGCGTAGACAATAAGGCTAATAAACTTAAGCCTATTGTTCTCATGTGCGTTTCTCCAAAAAGCCTTGTGGCGTCCCTACAGAAACAGCAAATACCTTACTGTTAGGATTAGGGCGATAAATTCCACCTTTAGCTTTTTTCTTGATTGAATCCGCAAGGTCATTATCTTTCCAGCGAATGATCTCGCCAATAGAACTATTGGCAGAAGGAGTCACATGAGCAACACCAATAGGTTCAACAAACCCTGCTTCATAGCTAAATACAATCATGGTTTCATTGGGTAATACACCTGCATTTTGACCGCGGTCTAGACTTAGTTGATTACCTTTTATACCCATTACCTGAGTAGTTGCAGGCATTTCTGTCAGCATACGCGTTAATAAAATATCAATGCCACGAGAAGCCATATCATTGACTACGGCATTAACATGAGCACTATCAAAATAACGGAAGCCACTCACATAACGATTGCTGGCAGTGACGTATTTGAGTTCAGACCGCTGGCGCACATCTTCAGATTTAACTCTAATTTTGCCTAAATTAGGGTGAGATAATTTTTCACGAGTGTAAGGATTAAGCACCGAACTGGTTAGCTCTAAGGTGTAATCCATCCAACTGGTGATACTGCCTTCATTTTTAACCGTTCGTAGTGAATCTAATTTAACGATGTAATCTGGATGAAGCACTTGCTGGCTACTGACTTTTTCAGCTAATGCTTTAGCCCCTTGCTGAACAAGAACTGTTTGTTGTTCTTGTGAGACAGTTTTATCGTCACGGGTAACAATTCTAAAACGATTAATGCCAGCAAACTGATTCTCTAGCATCATTAACAGTTGCTGATCTTCAAAGGCACTTAATGCTTCAACCCCTTCCCCTTCACCAGTAACCCTAGCGACGTCAAAATACATCCGGACAATAGGTTTTTTCAGTGGGCAGCCATCATTTTCATTGTTTACATCGAAACTACAGCGGTCTAAACCCTGAGTATCAAAATAAGACGGAACACGAATGTCACTGTCTTTAAATTCGTAAGCACTTTTTGCCACTTCCGCATTAGATGCTCGATTACTGACTTTATCTGTGCGAGTCTGCTGTGCAGGAGTACTTTGACAACCCGCCAGCACAGCTAAAGCGAGTAGAGAAAAAGAAGCATATTTTACAAATTTCATAACAAATCCTAATTATCGAACATCCAATTACTGATAGGGTCTTGTACTTGTGTTTCTAACTGCTGCAGCGCAATTGACTTAGCTATCGCAGAATCAGCACCGACGCCTTCGGCAACAACATTGCGCTGATGTAATACTCTAAAAGGTGACTTGGTTTCTGTAATCGACAGCAACAAATTGGCTTGGGCTAAGCGCTTAGCACCACGATTAGCGTATTTCCATTTCAGATTAGCTTTGACCCACAAAGGCGTATTACCACCTTGAGGAAGTGCGCTGCTTAATACTGATTTAACCGTAGCTAATTCATGACTGGCGATGACTTGGCAGGACACAGAATCAAATGCCTGCCGCTTATGCGCCATAAAACCATCAAGCTGTTGATAAAAATCACTATTACTAGCATTGAGTAAGCTCAGTACCCTTAAGCGCTTATTGGCAACATCGAGGGTTTCATCATAGCGAAGCGCCCAAATAAACTTCTGGCTGGGTTTTGCAGGAGGGGGTGACAGACGGGACAAAATAGCCAACTCATTTTCTAAGTTAGCGATGAGTGTCGATTTTTTTATTCCAAGCAGTAAAGCTGTTTCAGTGTCGACTTGCGCAGCCTCTAACTCCTCTACACCTTCAAGTGTAAAAGGCAAACTACTCATCTGACTCGTTTGCGTAAATTGGCTTTCTGCATGGCTGTTTTTAGTCGTTATAACCTGAGTTTGCTCAACGCTGTAATCAACACTTAATTGCGCTACGATCTCGCTTAAAGCCGCATCTCTGGCAGCGATACGATCGCTGCCAGTCCCAACGCCAATGATGTAATCATCATTGTTAGGAGTATGCGTTACCCACTCAGGCCAAGCATATACAGAAGCGCTAAAAGCAATTGCCATAAAAAAGGCAAATAGGCTTTTAATCATTAGCTTTTAGCTTCCTGCTCTTGTTGAAGCTGTTTAACTGCATCAATTGTTTCTTTCTCTAAATCAATAATTTCATTAGCTTCTAGTGCTAGTGATAGTTGATCCGTGGCTTTTAATAACGCAGTGCCAAGATCTTGTGGATCCTCTTCTTTTTCTTCTTTATTTCCGAAGTAACCATTTACAACATTTAATGTATCTTGACCTACTTTAACAGCAGTTGCTTGCGCTACTGCTGTACCATGTTCAGATAAAATATAAGCAGACTTAGCCATTTCTAACATCAAAGTCTTTGTTAACTCAACATTTTGGTTGTAAACATTTTCATTAGCTTGGCTATAAGCATTAATTTTTGGTGCAATTTTTTCTTCTTCAGTTTTAGCGCCAGCATCAAACTCTGCAATGGCAAGCTCAAGCTCTTCAGGAGTGGCATCTTTATAAGCATATAAAAATGCTTGTACATCCCTGAAGTTTTCAGTTTGCTTTCTATATTCACCAATAACATTACGCTGACGTTCTAATATCGCAGCCGCCATATTCAAAAACTCATCAACACCAGGTTGAATAGTTACTGGGTTATAGCCTAAGTTATCCATTTTGACAGTAAGCTCTGATACAGCTTGATCTCGATCAAGCGTTGCAGCGTTATCAGATGTTGAAGCACAGCCAGTAAATAATGGTACGCAGATTAATGCACAGATGAGAGATTTTTTCACGTGATAGTTCCTTTGATAATAGAATTATCAAGGAAGAAGGCGCAGGCAAATATTATAAAAAATGGATCTTCCATAATAAATTTCTTAACTCTTCCCTGAATCGTGTTTTCATACTACAACAATAAAAAAATATAAACCACAGGAAAGTAACGCATTTTTACATCGCAATCACAAATTTAGACACTCAGCACAAACCGACAACAACCCAGTAAATAGCATGTACATTAGAAAAAAAACACAAAATAAAACTATTACAAAAACAAATTACAGAATAAAATTCCGCATATAAATTAAAAAATAACAACTAGGTTATCGTGAACGATAAAATTCACTCAATATTTATTTATTTAATATAAAAATATTAATATCTTTATATTAAATTTTTGAAATATATAAAAAGTACTTTTCTCTTCCTCCTCTATACCTCAATTAAGAGTGTGCAGTTATTATTTGAATTCGGGTTTTCAATGCTTAGCTAAACGTAATAT
>NZ_JBFRKG010000024.1:0-5062 GCF_041469325.1 Shewanella sp. 10N.286.51.B8 | reverse complement strand
GGGTTGTATGGTTAAGCCTCACGAGTCATTAGTACAGGTTAGCTCAACGCCTCACAACGCTTACACACCCTGCCTATCAACGTCCTAGTCTCGAACGGCTCTTTAGAGAGATTAAATCTCTAGGGATGACTCATCTTAGGACTCGCTTCCCGCTTAGATGCTTTCAGCGGTTATCGATTCCGAACGTAGCTACCGGGCAATGCTATTGGCATAACAACCCGAACACCAGCGGTTCGTCCACTCCGGTCCTCTCGTACTAGGAGCAGCTTCCTTCAATCATCCAACGCCCACGGCAGATAGGGACCGAACTGTCTCACGACGTTCTGAACCCAGCTCGCGTACCACTTTAAATGGCGAACAGCCATACCCTTGGGACCGACTTCAGCCCCAGGATGTGATGAGCCGACATCGAGGTGCCAAACACCGCCGTCGATATGAACTCTTGGGCGGTATCAGCCTGTTATCCCCGGAGTACCTTTTATCCGTTGAGCGATGGCCCTTCCATACAGAACCACCGGATCACTATGACCTACTTTCGTACCTGCTCGACGTGTATGTCTCGCAGTTAAGCTGGCTTATGCCATTGCACTAACCGTACGATGTCCGACCGTACTTAGCCAACCTTCGTGCTCCTCCGTTACTCTTTGGGAGGAGACCGCCCCAGTCAAACTACCCACCAGGCACTGTCCCGAACCCCGATAAGGGGCCGCGGTTAGAACATCAAAACTACAAGGGTGGTATTTCAAGATTGACTCCACTCCATCTAGCGACGAAGCTTCAAAGTCTCCCACCTATCCTACACATGTAGGTTCAATGTTCAGTGCCAAGCTATAGTAAAGGTTCACGGGGTCTTTCCGTCTAGCCGCGGGTATACGGCATCTTCACCGCAATTTCAACTTCACTGAGTCTCGGCTGGAGACAGCGTGGCCATCATTACGCCATTCGTGCAGGTCGGAACTTACCCGACAAGGAATTTCGCTACCTTAGGACCGTTATAGTTACGGCCGCCGTTTACTTGGGCTTCGATCATGAGCTTCTCCGAAGATAACCCAATCAATTAACCTTCAAGCACCGGGCAGGCGTCATACCGTATACGTCATCTTGCGATTTTGCACAGTACTGTGTTTTTGATAAACAGTTGCAGCCACCTGGTATCTGCGACTGCCGTCAGCTTAGGGAGCAAGTCCCATCACCAACAGCAGCGTACCTTCTCCCGAAGTTACGGTACCATTTTGCCTAGTTCCTTCAGCCGAGTTCTCTCAAGCGCCTTGGTATTCTCTACCCGACCACCTGTGTCGGTTTGGGGTACGATTCCTACTAACCTGAAGCTTAGAAGATTTTCCTGGAAGCATGGCATCAACTACTTCATCACCTTAGTGACTCGTCATCAGCTCTCAGCCTAATGTTCACCCGGATTTGCCTAAGTGAACAGCCTACAACCTTAAACGCGGACTACCAACGCCGCGCTAGCCTAGCCTTCTCCGTCTCTCCATCGCAGTTAGCAGAAGTACGGGAATATTGACCCGTTTCCCATCGACTACGCCTTTCGGCCTCGCCTTAGGGGTCGACTCACCCTGCCCCGATTAACGTTGGACAGGAACCCTTGGTCTTTCGGCGAGGGAGTTTTTCACTCCCTTTATCGTTACTCATGTCAGCATTCGCACTTCTGATACGTCCAGTGTGGGTTACCCCTTCACCTTCAACCGCTTACAGAACGCTCCTCTACCGCTTGCTCATAAGAGCAAACCCATAGCTTCGGTGTATTGCTTAGCCCCGTTAAATCTTCCGCGCAGGCCGACTCGACTAGTGAGCTATTACGCTTTCTTTAAATGATGGCTGCTTCTAAGCCAACATCCTAGCTGTCTAAGCCTTCCCACATCGTTTCCCACTTAGCAATAACTTTGGGACCTTAGCTGATGGTCTGGGTTGTTTCCCTTTTGACGACGGACGTTAGCACCCGCCGTCTGTCTCCCGAGTAGTACTCACTGGTATTCGGAGTTTGCAAAGGGTTGGTAAGTCGGGATGACCCCCTAGCCTTAACAGTGCTCTACCCCCAGTGGTATTCGCTCGAGGCGCTACCTAAATAGCTTTCGAGGAGAACCAGATATCTCCGAGTTTGATTGGCCTTTCACCCCCAGCCACAAGTCATCCGCTAATTTTTCAACATTAGTCGGTTCGGTCCTCCAGTTGATGTTACTCAACCTTCAACCTGCCCATGGCTAGATCACTCGGTTTCGGGTCTACGCCTTGCAACTAAACGCGCAGTTAACACTCGGTTTCCCTACGGCTCCGCTATTCGCTTAACCTCGCTACAAAACGTAAGTCGCTGACCCATTATACAAAAGGTACGCAGTCACGGTCTCAAGAACCGCTCCCACTGCTTGTACGTACACGGTTTCAGGTTCTATTTCACTCCCCTCACAGGGGTTCTTTTCGCCTTTCCCTCACGGTACTGGTTCACTATCGGTCAGTCAGGAGTATTTAGCCTTGGAGGATGGTCCCCCCATATTCAAACAGGATGTCACGTGTCCCGCCTTACTCGTTTTCATCTATGGTTAGTTTTCATGTACGGGACTATCACCCTGTACCGTTGAGCTTTCCAACTCATTCCACTAACACCCCATAGACTTAAGGGCTAATCCCCGTTCGCTCGCCGCTACTAGGGGAATCTCGGTTGATTTCTTTTCCTCTGGGTACTTAGATGTTTCAGTTCCCCAGGTTCGCCTCATAACGCTATGTATTCACGTTATGATGACCACTTATGTGGCCGGGTTTCCCCATTCGGACATCGTTAGCTCAAATGCTTGTTACTAGCTCGCCAACGCTTTTCGCAAGTTACTACGTCCTTCATCGCCTCTGACTGCCAAGGCATCCACCGTATACGCTTAGTCACTTAACCATACAACCCAAATGAGTTTCACAAGGAAACTTAATCGTTGTCAGAGCGGGTAGCCCTAACAGCTGTATCGTAACTAGCTGGTTTATTACATAATTTGCATCTCTTGCGAGTACACAAATTCGCCTTAGTTTTTAGAATATTCAAGACACTTAATAAAGTGTTTTGAGAACTCAATGTATTATCAGAAAAGGATTAATTTCCCAATAATACGATTTGTAATTAATACAACGACAGACATCATCGTATTAAATACTATCAGCTTTCCAAATTGTTAAAGAACAATGCTAACCGGCCAGCGGCGCATTTCGCTCAACTTCCGAAGAAGTTAACAAGCAATCTGTGTGAACACTCAACAAACATTAAGTTAGTCGTATAGGTAAGGAGGTGATCCAGCCCCAGGTTCCCCTAGGGCTACCTTGTTACGACTTCACCCCAGTCATGAACCACACCGTGGTAAACGTCCTCCCGAAGGTTAGACTATCTACTTCTGGTGCAGCCCACTCCCATGGTGTGACGGGCGGTGTGTACAAGGCCCGGGAACGTATTCACCGTAGCATTCTGATCTACGATTACTAGCGATTCCGACTTCATGGAGTCGAGTTGCAGACTCCAATCCGGACTACGACGTACTTTGTGAGATTAGCTAGACCTTGCGGCTTTGCAACCCTCTGTATACGCCATTGTAGCACGTGTGTAGCCCTACTCGTAAGGGCCATGATGACTTGACGTCGTCCCCACCTTCCTCCGGTTTATCACCGGCAGTCTCCCTAGAGTTCCCGCCATTACGCGCTGGCAAATAAGGATAGGGGTTGCGCTCGTTGCGGGACTTAACCCAACATTTCACAACACGAGCTGACGACAGCCATGCAGCACCTGTCTCAGAGTTCCCGAAGGCACTAAGCTATCTCTAGCGAATTCTCTGGATGTCAAGAGTAGGTAAGGTTCTTCGCGTTGCATCGAATTAAACCACATGCTCCACCGCTTGTGCGGGCCCCCGTCAATTCATTTGAGTTTTAACCTTGCGGCCGTACTCCCCAGGCGGTCTACTTAATGCGTTAGCTTGGGAGCCCAGTGCTCAAGGCACCAAACTCCGAGTAGACATCGTTTACGGCGTGGACTACCAGGGTATCTAATCCTGTTTGCTCCCCACGCTTTCGTACATGAGCGTCAGTCTTTGTCCAGGGGGCCGCCTTCGCCACCGGTATTCCTTCAGATCTCTACGCATTTCACCGCTACACCTGAAATTCTACCCCCCTCTACAAGACTCTAGTTCACCAGTTCCAAATGCAATTCCCAGGTTGAGCCCGGGGATTTCACATCTGGCTTAATGAACCGCCTGCGTACGCTTTACGCCCAGTAATTCCGATTAACGCTTGGACCCCTCGTATTACCGCGGCTGCTGGCACGAAGTTAGCCGGTCCTTCTTCTGTAGGTAACGTCACAGCTAACGGTTATTAACCGTTAACCTTTCCTCCCTACTGAAAGTGCTTTACAACCCGAAGGCCTTCTTCACACACGCGGCATGGCTGCATCAGGCTTTCGCCCATTGTGCAATATTCCCCACTGCTGCCTCCCGTAGGAGTCTGGGCCGTGTCTCAGTCCCAGTGTGGCTGATCATCCTCTCAGAACAGCTAGGGATCGTCGCCTTGGTGAGCCATTACCTCACCAACTAGCTAATCCCACCTAGGTTCATCCAATCGCGAAAGGCCCGAAGGTCCCCTCCTTTCCCCCGTAGGGCGTATGCGGTATTAGCAGTCGTTTCCAACTGTTATCCCCCTCGACTGGGCAGATCCCTAGGCATTACTCACCCGTCCGCCGCTCGTCAGCAAATTAGCAAGCTAATTCCTGTTACCGCTCGACTTGCATGTGTTAGGCCTGCCGCCAGCGTTCAATCTGAGCCATGATCAAACTCTTCAATTAAAGTTTTGTTGAAACAACCACTCTTATAAATAAAAGCTTCGTTTCGGCTCAATGAATTCTGATTTCGATTTAAAGACTCGGAAGAATCTCTAAAACGTTTGTTACATATTGCTATGAACACTCATCGTTACATTGAGTAATAATTTTGATTGCTTCACTCTTTACGAGAAAGAATGAGCAATTTCGATTAACTCAACACCTGTGAGTGTCCACACAGATTACTTGATAAATTGTTAAAGAGCG
>NZ_JBFRKG010000023.1:0-154137 GCF_041469325.1 Shewanella sp. 10N.286.51.B8 | reverse complement strand
GAATCTGTTACACCCTCATTTAATCATTAACTTAATCCCACTTCACAATATCTAGACCACAGCCTCGCATTAAGGTTTACCCCAAATGCGAGGCTGGTTTTCAGTTTCAAACCCCTTCAGTTATAACTTCTGTAAGCACCAAGCTTAAGTGGTGTTTTAGCTTTATTTAACCGATATTGTGACAAACCTTTACGCTCCAGCCCTTTATGCAAAAGCGAGAGCTAGCGCTTATTTTCATTGCTAAAAATCCGCTATCTTGGCTATAAGACGTTTTTTTGAGCATTAACCTATGTTTCAAATTTTCACTGATTTTGCATCATGGCTAATTTACGATTTATTGGGCTTGTCAGAGCAGACAAAGCTTGGGGATGCACTGCATTTTTTTGTTGAAGACGTAACTAAGATTTTTGCCCTACTGCTGGTGATGATCTACCTCATAGCCTTAATGCGAGCCTCATTAAATGTTGAACGAGTCAGAGACTATTTAGCTGGTAAACCCAAGGGCTTAGGTTACTTGATGGGCTCTGGATTTGGGGTGGTAACACCATTTTGTTCTTGCTCCAGTATTCCGGTATTTCTTGGCTTTACCTCAGCCGGGATCCCCCTTGGGATCACCATGAGCTTTTTGATCACCTCACCGCTAATCAACGAAGTAGCCATCTTGCTACTCATGAGCCTACTGGGGATAAAATTCACCATTTTATATGTCGTGGTTGGCATGAGTGTCGGCATGTTAGGCGGCTTTTTTCTCGATGCAATAAAAGCTGAGCGCTGGCTACAATCTTTTGCCGCTGAAGCCCTCAAACGCGGTCAACAACATAGCACAGCTAATAACCCTGACGATATTCAAACCCAAGCGCTATCAATGTCACAGCGGCATCAATTTGCCAAAACTGAGATGTTCGATATTTTTGGCCGAGTATGGAAATGGGTCATTATTGGTGTCGGCCTTGGGGCAGCGCTGCACGGCTTTGTACCCGATGGTTGGATTGAGGCCCATTTAGGCGATGGCCAATGGTGGTCAGTACCTGCTGCAGTACTACTGGGGATCCCGCTGTATTCAAACGCCACCGGGGTAATTCCTGTGATGGAAAGCTTAATTGTTAATGGCCTACCCATAGGCACCACACTGGCATTTTGCATGAGCACCGTTGCTGCCAGCTTCCCAGAATTTATCTTACTAAAACAGGTTATGCAGTGGCGCTTACTGGCAATATTATTCTGCCTGCTATTGGTGGCGTTTACCCTAGTCGGTTGGCTGTTTAATGCCTTTACGCCATTTTTATGATTTTACTGATGTAAAAAACATCGGTGATTTAACAGCTCAATAAATAAGGATTTATCATGAGAACCATTAAAATATTAGGCTCCGGCTGTAAAAAGTGTCTTGAAACAGCAGAACTTGCCCAAGCAGTTGCCGATGAAAAAGCCGTTACTGTCACAATAGAAAAAGTCACCGACATGGCGCAAATTATGGCTTATGGTGTAATGAGCACACCTGCTGTGGTGGTGGATGAAAAAGTGGTTCATAAAGGCAGTAAGCCCACTAAAGAGCAACTGGCGAGCTGGATATAGCGCAGAATGATACATCTGCTTATTGGGATAATGATAACTTACATCGCTTGGTATTGATGAAAAAACCTAAGGGAATGGGTCTATCTCCCTTAGGTCTCCACCACAGTGCTTTTAGCACAATGCTATAACACAACATTAGCCTCTAAATAACGGATGTTTTAGTGGCAAAACTGTCACATTGACTCTAGCTTGTTTAAAATAATTCACTAACTTGTCTTGAATTGACCAATTTGTTCTCTTAATTGCTGTGACAAATGATTAACCTGCACACTGGCACTATGTGATTGGTCGGCATTGCTGGCCGTTAATCTGGCTTCATCACTAATATTGACAATATTACGATTAATTTCATCACTGACCGCGGTTTGCTCTTCTGCTGCTGTGGCGATTTGGGTGGCCATATTAGAAATCATCGCCACCGATTCGGTAATTTTAGCTAAGGCCTCACCCGCTTGTGCTGCCTGAACGGTGCTTTTATCGGCTTGCTCACGGCTTGAGTCCATTACCGATACCGCATCTTTAACACCCGTTTGTAATTGTCCAATCATTTGCTGAATTTGATTAGTTGAATCTTGAGTTCGTTTAGACAAGGTTCTGACCTCGTCTGCCACTACCGCAAAGCCACGGCCGTGCTCGCCCGCGCGGGCAGCTTCGATGGCGGCATTGAGTGCCAGTAAGTTAGTTTGCTCTGAAATACTGCGGATCACATCTAAAATGCTACCTATATTATCGGCATCGTTTTGTAATTTTTGTAACGCATTGGCAGCTTGTTCAACCCCGCCAGAGAGGTTATCGATCGAAGCGATCGTTTGCTGAACTATCATGTCACCATGGACCGCTTGGGTATCAGAATCTTTAGCTGCTTGCGCCGCTAGTTCGGCATTATTAGCTACTTCCACCACGGTTGCTTGCATTTGATTCATCGCTGTAGCAACTTGTTCGGTTTCACCTTGTAAGCGCTGCATGCCCGCTAAGGTTTCGTTACTGGCCGATTTAAGCTGCACACTTGCCGTACCTAACTGCTGAGTATTACCATTGAAATCAATAATTAACTCACGAATATTACCTACAAATACATTAAAGTTGCCAGCGACCTGATTAATTTCGCTATTACCACTGTCATCTAGCGCCACGGTAAGATCTTTAGAGCCTGAAGCCACATTACTCATGGAATTATCTAAAGCGTTAAGCGGAGTGAAAATATTGCGGTAAAGGGCTGACAAAATAATGATAATAAACACACCAATGCCAATACTGCCCCACAATTGCACACTGGCAGCTTGCAAGGTGGAATTTAGGGTTTCTTGTACCGCAACAGTAAATTTACCATCTAACTCTTGGGCTAATTCATCTAAATTATCAGCTAAATCTGACGATGCTTGGTCAAAGCCACCAGCACCTTTCATCAGTAAATTACCAGCATCGGTCCCCTGAGTTAGGTAAGCATCTGCCATATTCACACCAGATTCATGCAATTGATTAATTTGACGTTTAATCGATTGAGCTCTTGCAGTATATTCCGGTGCCGAACTGATAAGTTTATCCATATTTGCTTGAGCGGCATGCAAACTTGCTAACGCTTCGGCTTTGGCTTCATCACTTTTTGTTGCGCCAACATCGGTTAAAAACTGCTGAATTTGTACAACATCATAGCGAGTATCTTTTAAAGCAAAAATAGTATTAACCTGTTTTTCTTCATTTAACACACTTTCATAAATAGAAGATTGCTGGGCATTGCTCACCCAAACTAAAACGATTAAAGCCAATAATGATAACGAAATTGTAATTTGAAGCATTCTCTTAATTGAGACATCAATACTCATATAACTACCTTTAAAGATTAAGCCTACTTTAAAATATAAATCGGAGGAATTAGCTTAAATTCACCGTGATTAATGACCTGAATATCAAGTTATTTCAGTTGTCAGTATGGGGTTTGGCGAGTGGTTATTACTCTTAAACAGCCTTTATTGCACATTAAAGTGCTTAATAACATGACTCAATAACATTGGCCTCTAATATTCGTGTAGTACACGATTAGACCTGTATATAGACATCGACTTATTGAGGGAAAACTTTAATGGAGATTTTGCAAGATAATGACCTTTGGCTTAACAAGTTTCACTTGTTAAAGTCAAAGGCCACTATTTTATGAAAGGCATAACTGACAGGGTATTATGGTTTTATCAACAGCAATCAACCGACGTCAAAGCGGGCAAAGGGATTATAACAAGGCCGATTAGCGCCGTAGTATTGCAGCGCCTCTGTGGCAGGGTTACTGACTTGGAAATAATTGGTCGACATCATAAAATCAGTGACTAATTTTCGCTCATACTTATCAATCCAAATAGCACGCTTTTTAACAACCAAATCAAACATTGAAGATTGATCTAATATAATAATGGCACGCAGCTTCATCTCACCATATTCAGCGGTAAAATGATCACAAAACAATTGCAGGTTTTCATCGCTAATATTTAGCTTACCCAGTAAACGATCAAGGCTAGAAACGATAAAATTTTGGGTATTTAATGTATGCACTCCATAAAATACCGCCCCACCCAGCCCTGCGCCAACCGCTGCAACTTTAAGAAACGAGCGTCGAGAAAGACTAGTACCACTCATATTAAACCCCCATTCTCGCTGCGCGCACTGCTAATGCTGCAGCCGTTAAGCTAGGATTAGCACAAGAACAGCTTGGAAATACTGATGTGCCCACCACAAATAAGTTTCGGTATTGATGATGAATAAGGTTTGCATCTACCACTGAGCCATCATCAATGTTGCCCATTCTCAAGGTGCCCTGTAAATGTGATTCAGTCGGCCGCCAGCCACGAAAATGAATCGCTTCCACAGGTAATGCATCAAGTACCTTAGGTAATTGCGCTAAAGCCTGCTCAATACCTTTTTTGGCGTACTCAGATTCTCCGGTATAGCTCACTACCGCCTGCCCTGTAGTAGCATCAATAGTGACATTATTGGATTTTTGGGGGAGATCTTCAGCGACAATGACTAATGGCAGGGTTTCTCGCCAGCGACCCACTTCTTTTCTAAAGCCATAAGGCCAACGATTTTCAAAGTAAATCAAACAAGAAGCGTGATCTTTTCTAAACTCGCCATCATACAAGGCATAATTGAGCCCTGTGGTAATAGTGCTACCATCAAAGTTCTCTAAACCGTCTAAATACACCTCTACTTTTATCCCAATTTGCTCGTGTAGCCCTAGGCCCGTGTCACCAAAATCCATTTTCGATCGTAGCAATATCGCAGGGCTTTGTATGGCGTTGGCGCCTAAAACAAACTTGTCGGCGCTGACGGTATATTCTTGATTGTTGTTGATAAAAACCACGCTAGAAACCGTGCTATCACTGTGCTGCATATGCCTTACTTCAGAGTTTAAACAGGTATGCACTCTTGGGTCCGAATACACCTGCTGAAAACCATTATGCACAGTAAATTTGGCCTGAATGGGACATAAATTACATTTGGCATTAGAGCAGCAGGCCGCCCGTGTATCAGTTGACACCCTTGCTCTGGCCGTTGGCATGATAAAGTGGCTGTCCATATTGCATTTTTCATAATGCGATCAATGGCAGTGGGTCTATGGGGCGGCTGGGGATAAGGTTTTGAGCGAGGAAACATGCTTTGCATATCAGGATCGCCTGACACCGACATAATGCTTTCGACATCACAATAATAAGGCTCAAGATCGTCATAGGAAATCGGCCAGTCATTGCCGACCCCATACAAAGAGGCGGTTTTAAAATCTGCAGGATGAAATCGAGGGGTTTGGGCAAACCAGCAATTCATTCCGCCACCAAAACCAATGGTGCAATTCCATTCTTTTTCAGCTGTATTTTTAAAGGTATCGGCAGGATCAACAGCCGAATTTTTACCTTGGGATAATTGCCAATTCCACGAATGATAATCGCCCCATTCCAGCACCAGAATATTACCATTAATTTTTTTTAGCGCCTCAAGTAAAAAAAATGAAGCTCCAAAGCCAGAACCAATAATTATTAATTCATACTTTTGCTGCGCAGCCTGTTCGGCGCTGACAATATTTAAATTCATCGTTATGGGATTCCTTTTCGCTGGTCGCTAACATGAGACCGTTAAATTTAATCCTTAAATACGGCCCTTAAATACGGCCTTTATTTTTAGTTAATTAAATATGGTATCCCCGATACCTTCATATTCAGCAACTAGATAACAATTAAATCATGCAAAATATCTTTATATAATTCCATCGTTATATAACTGATTGTATATAAAAACAATACAAGCGTTCTCCCCACCAAAATACCAATTTCAGTAGTAAGTTCTAGTTAATGGCCGCAGTCCTTTATCTACCATCACACCAATTCGATTAACTAAATCGATATTCATTAGAGTAAAACATCAACAAGTTTATAAAGCGCATTTGACCAGATCATATTTTAGTAATCGCATAAAAAAACGGCCAATCAATGATTGGCCGTTAGGGTTTACTGCGATTATGTTTAAAACCTTAGCAAACAAGCATGAGGGCTATTAACGCCACACGCCCCACTCACCTGTAGTACCAGGCTCTTCACCTTGAGTCCACCACTGAGCAGTCCACTCTTGGTTATTATGCATCACCTTTTCACCGCCATTATAAACAGCAGATGCACTCCATTGCTCTCCAGGCAATGGCTCAGGGCTTGGTCCTGGTTCTACGTCAGTTGGGGTAATAGTAAAACTATAAACCGTTTTATCTTCTTCGCCTTGACCTGAAACAGTAAGCTCAAAACTGACTTCTTGGGCGACATTCTCAAGCAAAACAGTGTTGATAATTAGCTCATCATTTTGACCAATAGCGGTTTCAATCGGCAAACCTGCCACTTGCACCCAAGAGATTTGTTCAATATCGCCTTTGCTGCTTGCTGGCGTTAATACCACGTACTCACCATGGGTAACGCTAGCGTTAGTAATTTCTTTTAACACTGTTGGCGTAATCACAGCTTCAACAAACTCATTGTTTGCTGTGATACTGAACTCTCCATAAGCCTGTCCATTACTGGCATTAAAGAAGTTATTATGTAGCTCATTTCTGAAATACATATAGTGATTCATTTCTGCATGCCAACGGCCAATAAACACGTTACCGCTATATTGAGTCTCGTAATAACCGTTGACTTGTGAGGCTAATAAGCGATCCCAATCGAGTTGATTGTCAGCGGTAATTTCTAACGAAAAGCTAGAGTGAATATCACCATTGTCACTAAAGACTTTATAATTAACCGACTCACCAAGCTGAGGGGTATTAAGGCTGATATCAGCAGGAATAAAGGCATCGCCTTGCTCTAAGTATGGCTCGCTTGGTTCTGGATCAACCGGTGAATCACCTGAAATGGTAATGTCACTACAGTTATAGAATCCTTCACCAACGGTGTCATCTCGCTGCCAGCGAGTAAACAAAATCGCATCGCCTGAACGATCGGCTGGGATCGCAATGTCCATGCGGTACTTTTTATCGGCATCCACAGCAACATTGCCGTACTCTTGGATTAACTCTAAGTCATCCCATTTAAGTGGCTTAGACACATCAACACCAGGCTTGGTTAAATAAAACTGCCAGAATGAAGGGTTGTGAGGCGCGGTTGCATTAAACACGTACTCAAAAGTACCAGTTGGCAATTCAGTGCGGGTCCACTGTGAATGCTCAGCACCCATACCGCTTTTTTGAGCGTCATTGGCATAACATAAGCTGCCATCAGGGATAGCCGCTTTTACCACTTCCATATCATTGTATGTCGGTGCAGGAATATTAATGGCAAATTCATTACGCTGAATAAATGGATAAGTACCAGAAATCGCTTTGGCTTGTGCACAAGCCGCATTAGGTGGTGTGCCACTCCACAAGCCACCTTGCTCGTAACAAATTGATTGTCTTGCTTCAGGAAATTCAGCCCAACCATGGGCATGAGCACTTTGATTAGGTATTAAGATGTACATTGCTGACACAGCAGCGACGGCACCGAAAAACTTATTGGTTTTCATGTAAATATCTCTAGTTATGACGTAAAAGAAGACTGCAGACTCAAGGGCGATAATGGATGAATATAAATAACCAACAGTGGTCTGTTCGCGCTACATCATAATTAAAAAAAACCATAAGACAACAGAGCCAATAAAACGACAGCACGTCAAAAAAACTATTATTTACAGCAATATAGACTCAAGATTAAAACGAGTTAACAAATTTAATAAATATTTGACTTGTCATATAATTGACGATAGGGAGCGTAGAAATAATCAACAGCTGCCGCCAATCACCCACAAACACTTATATGGCTTAGTTAAGCCAGTGTTTTACAATATCGTCTTAGCATCAATTTATAATGTATTAGGTTCGCGCCTTTAGTCACAGACAACTAGCGCCAAATAATTGATCTTTGAATGTTAAGATTATTGGTGGCCAATTAGGCACTCATCCGACCACTTCCATTTGCATCCAAATGCATATTTATTCAGCATTAGAATTTGTTTAGACAGCCTAAGTTCACAGCGCTACAGCAAATAAATACTAAAACCACTACGCTATTGTGAGTTAATGACGGCCTAATTTCAGCTGCTGGCAAATATCACTGGCCAGTACCACTCGCTGAGTTTGGCCAAGTTGATGGCCTAGTGTGGCATGCCAGTTCACCCCTGTAATAGCCGCATCAACCGCCGACAAGCCTTGTGCAATAAGCGCAGCAATAATACCCGCTAAACAATCCCCCATACCGGGCGTGGCCATAGCTGCTGAGCCAGAATGGCAAAAATTGACTCCACCTTGATGGGCGACTAGTGTGCCAGCCCCTTTTAATACCACGACTGCTTGATATTTTTTATGTAGTGCCAGCGCAGCGGCAACGCGATCGTTTGTAACTTCAGTGGCAGATATGCCCAACAAGCCAGCGGCCTCTGCCTCATGGGGAGTTAGCACCCAAGGCGTTACCGTTTGCTGATGCTTTGCCAAATAACGCAGCGCATCCGCATCTAACACCCCGAGGCTGCGTTTATTATCAACGCCAGAGTTGGGTTGAAGGGTTAATAGCGTTTGCATGATTTGCTGCGCTTGTTGGCCGCGGCCAAGACCTGGGCCCACCACCAGCACGGCGTTTTGCTTTAAGGTGTTTTCGGTACTATCAGAAAACATAATCTCAGGAGATTGGCTTAAGCAGGCGACAAAATGGCTTGGCTCACACTGTAAAAATACCCGCCCAGCGCCAGCATTTAAGGCTGCGCGGCTAGCAATAATGCCAGCGCCAGCCATATTGCCAAGACCTGCAATAACGCTGACATTACCATGATGACTTTTATGGGTATTACCCCTGCGTGATGGCAGCATATTTACCCTTGGATCGTAGCGCCAATTCTCTTTTGTTGTACCAGCAATAGGCTCAAGCCCTAAAGAGTCTAACGACAGTGCCCCACAAGATGCTGGCCCATATGCAGTGAGTTGCCCCGGCTTATAAGCAATAAAGCTATGGGTGGCAGTGGCATTAACGCAAATCGGCTCAGGCTGGCCGCTATCGGCATTTAAACCGCTGGGCACATCAACCGCGTAAACCTGCTCAGCACTCTGATTAATGTCATCAATAACCTTTATCGCCGCAGCAGATAGTGTTCGGGTTAAACCACTGCCAAATAGCGCATCAATAATGATCGGATAAGATGCGCTAGGTTTAGTGGTATGAACACTACCACCAGCCGCTAAAAATTCATTCATGGCTTGCTGCGCATCGATGCCCGCTTTGGGCGCGCCAAAAGGCGCATAAACCACGACATTTTTCCCCTGTTGCAGTAACAATTTGGCGATGTAATAACCATCACCACCATTGTTGCCCTGACCCACAACCACCAATATTGCTTGCGATGTATTAAAAGCGCTGCCAAAGCGCTGCACAAAACTGCTAGCAGCCTTAACCATCAAGGGCCAAGTACTATTGTTATGGCTTGATGCCCAATACTGCTCGGCGTCTCTTACTGCCTGCGCTGATAACACCACTGCGCTTTTTTCAAAGTGATCCGCTAAATGATCCTCTAAGTGATCGTATAAATGATCTTTTAGCTGAGCCATTAAGTCATTGTCAGAAAGAGTGGCCATATAAACCTTACCTTGAATGCGAAAGCTAGTATTAACTATACAAGAAGTATGGCAGCACAAAACTACTGCACACGGGATTAGGCAGATATTTGCCATCAATATAAAGCGGGGGGTGGCAATAACTATCAACAATAGATGTGGCAATAATTTTCTACATTAGTCATTACAATTCAATCGCCTTAAGCATTAACACTAGCTTAACAATTGTCGTATGATGGTTTTCTCGCTTACTTATACCTACAATAAACAGGAAAACCACGCAGATGGTAAAGCCAAATAAACAATTAAAAGGTCTAACAAAATTCAGCTTAGCAGCGGCAATATCGCTGACGCTAAGCCTGCCCGCACTGGCACAACAAACCTTATTAATCGCTGATGCATACGTCGATGTAGTAAAAGGTAAAACCATTAATGACGTGGCCATTGTCATTAATGGCAATCAAATAACCCAAGTCACCCAACAAGCCAAAATCACTACAGATAATGATTACAAGCTTATCGATTTAAGCGGTAAAACCTTACTTCCTGGGATGATGGATATGCATGTTCACCTTAGCGGTGATGCCGAGGATAATTTTTTAGCCTCGCAAAATTATTCTATTCCACGCCAAACCGTTAAAGCGGTTAAAAATGCCGAAAAAACCTTAATGGCAGGCTTTACCACGGTGCGGGACTTAGGCGCTGCAGGTTACGCCGTTATTGCCACCCGCGACGGCATTAATGCCGGTGAAATTGCAGGGCCAAGAATTTGGGCTGTTGGCCATCCGATTAGTATTACAGGCGGGCATTGCGACGATAACTTTTCATCCCCAGAAAAAAAATCAAAATCGCAAGGGGTCGCTGATGGACCTTGGGCTGTGCGCGCTAAAGTACGTGAAAATATCAAGTATGGCGCTAATGCGATTAAAGTGTGTGCCACTGGCGGGGTATTTTCTAAGGGCACTAAAGTCGGCGTGCAACAGCTAACTTATGAAGAAATAAAATCAGCCGTTGATGAAGCCCACATGCGTGGCTTAGTGGTTGCCTCCCATGCCCATGGCACTAGCGGTATTAAAGCATCGATCAGAGCGGGCGTCGATAGTATCGAACATTGTAGTTTCATGGATAAAGAAGCAATAAAAATGGCTGTAAAGGCTGGTACTTACCTTTCTTGTGATATCTACAACACTGAATACACCCTCGCCTATGGCGCAGCTAATGGTGTACCTGAAGCAAACATCAATAAAGAAAAGTTAGTATCGCAAGCCCAGCGAGATAGCTTTAGAGCAGCGGTAAAAGCTGGTGCTAACATGGTATTTGGCTCAGATGCGGCAATTTACCCCCATGGTGATAACGGTAAGCAGTTCTCACGTATGGTGACATTTGGTATGACCCCAGCCCAAGCCTTACAAGCTGCGACCATCAATAGCGCCGCTTTACTCAAGCAAGACAACCTCGGGCAGATTAAAGCAGGTTTTTTAGCTGACATTATTGCCGTTGATGGCGATCCGCTCAGCAATATCAGCTTAATGGAAAACGTGACCTTTGTGATGAAAGACGGTCAAGTCTATAAGCAGTAAACCAGTAAGGTTTAGCTAATAAAGCCAAATGACTCGCTAGAAACAACAAAGCCTTGATAGTGTTTGCTATCAAGGCTTTTTAATATGTAAAAATAAGGCTGATTTAAGCCTTACTTTAGCTTACTAGTTGATTTAGTTAACCCACTGCATTAACTCTGCAGCCGTTCTCAATGCATACTGGCGTTTAACCAAGTTACCAGCGGGATCAAACAATAGCACTTCAGCAGGGCTAGCACGGTATTTGGCAATCAATTGATCACCCTCTGGGGTGCCTATTCTGGCGATCAAAAAAAACGCTTGCTCACTAATCTGATCGCGAGCCTCATTCATTTGTTCAGTTTGGCTATTGCTCACCGCAAGGTTGGGATCATAAACAAATACAAATGCAGGCTTACCTGTGCCAATTTGTTCATGGGTGGTTTTAAACCCTTTGGGCATGACATTAAACACCACCGCAAACAATATCACTATGGATACAATAACGCCGAGAGTCACCCAAGGCTTACGGCTAGACGAGTTTGAACTGTGATTATCTTTGATAATAAAACCCTCTTTAAGTGTTCAATTTATGACAATAGTTTATATCGTCATCCATTGTAATTAACTTAACTGAGTTTTATCTTAAAACGAAATTACGCTTTTAAAGCGCGGTCACAAGGTTAACTAAAACGCTGATATAAAGCCGCAAGATCCCAGCTGCACGTTTTAACAAAATTTAAATCCACCTAAGTATCAGCATCGACGCAGGCTAAATGCTAAAAAAGGGGATACTCTCAACAAGTATCCCCTTTCTTAACACAGTGACTAAGTTACTGGCGCTATCGGCTTAGTGATAGCTAACCAATTACTATTATTTTTACTTAGCACGTATCCAATCATCGACAGTTTGATTCACTAAGTCAGCAGAAGACTCCATAAACCAGTGACCGCCCGGTACCACTTCAACCTGACCCTTATTCAAATCGACAACCTGTTGCAACCACTCTTTACCATGGAACCACACATTCTTATCTTTGCCATAGATGAAAAGAAAAGGCGTGCCAAAATCTTCCACCGCAACACGTTGGGGTAAATCTTTTGATAAAATAGCGTTCCATAAATGCCAGTATGGGTAAGTCATACGCGCATCAGAACGTAAATTAGCCACTTTTTTATTCGCGTCTACATTCTGTTCAAGTTTTAATATGTTTTCCGCAGTAAAAAGCGTTAATTTTTCACCGAGAAATTCAGGTAAAACCCAAGCAAGCGCAAGGG
The DNA here is from genome assembly GCF_041469325.1 of Shewanella sp. 10N.286.51.B8. Classification (NCBI taxonomy): domain Bacteria; kingdom Pseudomonadati; phylum Pseudomonadota; class Gammaproteobacteria; order Alteromonadales; family Shewanellaceae; genus Shewanella; species Shewanella sp. 10N.286.51.B8. Next base: position 141,630 of record NZ_JBFRKG010000023.1, on the reverse strand, counting down.
CAAAGGTGTATTTAACATTAATGCTTGGTGATTTTTCGTTACCATAGCTGCCAATGTCTAAAAGAATAAGTCTGTCGACCAAGTCATTTTGCGCAAGATAATGTGAAGCATAAGACGCGCCCCAGTCATGAGCGAGTACAGTCACTTTATCTCTATCTAAACTTTCGATAAAGGCATCCATAATCATGCGAATTTGCTGAATATTGTAATCGGGTCTTTGGCCATTATCTTCTAGCTCGAACCCCGGCAAAGTAAATCGAGCAATCCGATAGTCTTGCTTTAAATATTCAACTTGCTTGTCCCACAGCTCTAAACTATCAGGATAACCGTGGATCATGACTATGGTCTCTTCACCCTCACCATCCATTTTTACTTCAAGGTTTTTTACTATCGTAGGTAGTTGTTGCTGAAATTCATCATCTGGCATCGGGCCTGTAAAAACAAATGTGCCTGCGAGATACAGAATGGGAGAAAGTACAACCAGTACGATCACTAAGATCCTAATTATTATTTTTTTCATACATATCCATTTTTATGTTGAAGTACATCTACAAACACCCTGCTGGCGTTTGCGCTTTTATCAATTAATACCGTTAAAAATTTTTATACCGAGTTAAATGCATCAGCAATTGCTGACAGATACCGCAGCGCTAACTAAACATAGCTATTCGCAGCCAAGATCTAGTGTATTTTTAAGCTGATTAATCAGTAACGCGGTTACACCCCATACAAATTAGAATAATAACTCTAATTTTATGAAGATGAAAAGAACTATCGACAATTATGTAAATACTGTAAGAAAACTAAATGTACAAGGCGTTCGCCTATCAGGCTTTTTACTGTTATTTCAAGCGTTTGATCGTTTTTAGGGCGATTTATAAGAAGAAGTTATTACACAGTTTGCCGATGCCCAACATATTGGGTGGCATAAGCGCATAAGTGCGGACTCAGCAATCTCGATTTAGTCAGCTAAAAAACCTATTTTGATAGGCTATGCTAAATGCTAAATGCTAAATGCTAAATGCTAAATGTTGAATGCTAAAGAGAAGAGCTTTAAACAAATGACGCGAGATAGGTCATAAAGAACAGAGAGATTAACTAAGATGTTGAGCCTAGTTAAACAGAGTCAAATAGTGGCTCGCGATGGCAAGGTTAATGTTTGTATCTAAAGGTATTACTGTCGTCTAGAATGTCAATTTTGATCGCTACAATCCCTTGATCGCTACTGGCTATTTGTTGAAACGCTTTTTGAGAAAGATCGATCACTCGGCCTTTAACAAATGGGCCGCGATCGTTAATTTTTACATCGATGCTTTTATTATTGCCGGTATTGGTCACCCTCACTATAGTGCCAAATGGCAAGGTTTTATGGGCTGCAGTATAGGCTCTCATATTGTATTTTTCACCACTTGCCGTCAGTCTGCCGTGAAATTTACTGCCATACCAAGAAGCTTGCCCTGCTAGCACATGAGATGTTGAATATTGTGTTGTTTTAGAAGCATCGATGGGCACTCGTGATGAACAGCCTGTTGCCATAGCAAGGAGTAACACACTAAACATAAGCTTAAATTTAATCATTGTGTTTACTACTCGCTCTTTAAAATAATGCTTCATTTTATTCGCTGTCTTGTAAGCACAAAATGCTCTCAGACAACTCGCTAACCTTAGCCTGCAGTGTAGATGAGAACATTTAAGCTGTCACTCAAGATGACTTATAACACCACCATAGCAAGCGCAGCATCACATAAACCCTGCTCATGTTCACTCCCTTGTTCATGTAGTAGCTGCTGGAGCCTATATGTTATGGCTCGCTAGCAACCGTGGATTCTGCCCCCCCCGTTATTACACTGACTTGCACTTATGACACTTTTTAAAAGCAAAACCTTATGCCAACGCTTGTATCTCAGAGAGTGCTTTATCAATCTCGGCTTCGTTATTAATTAAGCTCGGCGCAAAACGCGCGTATGAGTCACGATAAGGCGTCGAGCTCATAATGATGCCCTTAGTGTGCATATGCTCTACCACCTGTTGCGGTGACAAACCATCGACATCAAAACACACCAGCCCCGATGATAGTTCAGTGGCCATTGGCGTATACAAGGTGACATGTGACATTTTTGCCAAGCCTTGCTTGGTTTGGGTATTGAGCTGATGAATACGCTGTTGCACATTGGCTTTACCCAAGCGTAAATGAAGCTCAAACGCAGCGGGTAATGCCCAACGATGTTCAAAGGAGTGAAAGCCTCCTGGTGACATATGTTCACCCATTGGTACTTGCGCTTGGGTGCTATTACCTAGCCACACATCGTAGGATAGGCTGAAACTTGGGATCACTGCGCTGCAGTTATTCCAGCCGCGCTTTGAGCCCCATATAATGCCAGTGCCACGTGGGCCAAAGATCCACTTATGAGTGCCAGCAATAAAAAAATCACAGCCTAATGTACTCACATCAACATCCTCGATGCCAAAGCCATGTACGCCATCGACACAAAAGAGGATTTTATCAGCTTCAGAACGTGAGCTGTTGGCTTTGGCAATCACATCTGCCATAGCGCGGATAGGTAATTTAACCCCAGTGGAAGAGTGAACCCAAGTCACAGCCACCACCTTAGTCTTTTGATTAATGGCCTTTGCCAAGTTATCGATAACTTGCAAGCTTGTCACTGTGGCAGGGGTGTCATATAACGTAATACGGCGCACGTTAGCCCCTGTTCTTTCTGCACGCAGTTTTAAAGACAGATCGGTAGAGTAATGATCGTGTACGGTTTGCACTACTTCATCATTAGGGCGTAATTTAAGCCCGCTGTATACCAAAGATAACCCCATCGTTGTACTGTCAGTGAGGGCAATTTGTTCGGCTTCACCACCCATATAGCTTGCTGCCGCAGCGGATATTTTTCCATCAATGGTTTCAAAGTGTTTATGCCAATAATCTGAAGGATTGGCATCTAAGCCTTTGCGGTGTCGCTCAATTTCATCTGCCACAGGTTTAGGGTGAGAAGCCAACAAAAAGGTAGAAAGGTGAATGTAATCGTCAGTTAAGGGGAAAAGCTGTCGCAGCGCAGTCCAATCTCCAGCATTGATATTATCAGGCATTAACGCTGCTTTATTGCCCTCAGCAGCGGCATCAGCTGCATTGCCTATGCTTGTCCCAATGACACTTCCAGCTAAGGCTAAACCCATTCGACTTAAAAAATTACGACGTAACATAGACAACTCTTTATTAATCGCTGTGTACCGTTAATAAAAAGTAGCAACCGAATGCAGGAGTGTCTATTAATTGACCGCAAGTGTCACTGCGGCGCCGAAAAGTCAGTCTTAAACATGATTAAGCCTGTTTGATAATGTACAAGTTGGGTAAGTGGGGAGATGATCTCGCTTGCTAGTATAGGTAAGCACAGTTAAAGTGCACTCTGTTTTGATTTAACAATCATCAACTTGATTGATTGCAGCGTTTTTTATCTGAAAGGTTAACTATATATGGAAAAAGTGTTTGAAAAATTAATGTATGCATCACGCTGGATCATGGCACCGATTTATTTAGGTTTAAGCCTGGTCCTATTTGCGTTAGGTATCAAGTTCTTTCAAGAGATTTTTCACATCCTACCGATGATTTTTGAGATGAAAGAAGTTGACCTGATCCTGATTACACTATCGCTAATCGATATCACTTTAGTGGGCGGCCTTCTGGTGATGGTGATGTTTTCAGGCTATGAAAACTTCGTTTCACAGCTAGATGTGGGCGAAAACAGTGACAAACTAAGTTGGCTTGGAAAAATGGATTCAGGCTCACTTAAAAACAAGGTAGCCGCATCAATTGTGGCCATATCGTCAATTCATTTACTTAAAGTTTTTATGAATGCCGAAAATATCGATAACGACAAAATCATGTGGTACTTACTGATCCACATTACCTTTGTATTATCGGCCTTTGCCATGGGCTACTTGGATAAAATTAGTCGCACAAAGTAGCTGCTGACCTTAAGTTGCAAATCCAAATAAAAAAAAGCCTCGATACGGTTAAGCATCGGGGCTTTTTTCGGCTTGCAGTTTGTCGGCATTAAAGCTGACACCTGAAAGCATGCTGCATTATTGATCCAAAGAAACGCCTTAAGCAGACAATAAATACACCTACAAAATAATCTCAGCTAATACAAATCCAATCATCACCGAGCTAACAATCGTCACCACACCGGGTACCACAAAAGGATGGTTAAATACCCACTGGCCAATACGGGTAGAACCTGTGTCATCCATTTCAACAGCCGCCAACAAGGTTGGATAAGTTGGCAATACAAATAAGGCACTCACCGCAGCAAAAGAAGCAATAGCAGCCTCAGGGCTAACCCCTAGCATAAATGCCGATGGCATTAACGCCGCTGTGGTTGCGGCTTGCGAGTACAACAACATGCTCGCTAAAAACAAAATGATCGCCAACATCCACGAATGCTCTTCTAGCAAGCCACCCGATAGCGCTTTAATCTCTTCTAAATGCCCAGCAACAAAGGTGTCACCTAGCCACGCAACACCTAATACACAAATACACGCACTCATGCCCGATTTAAAGGTCGCCGCATTAAGCACCTCAGCTGTATCCACTTTACAAAACAGCGTAATCGCCGTGGCTGCCGTTAGCATAAACACCATAATCGCTTCATTTCGCGGCAATGTCGGATTATCAATAAGACCTACAGCATCACTAATCGCGGTGGCGTAAAACACCACTGCCACAATTGCTACCAGAAAAACCATCACCGAACGCTTAGCCCCTGCTGGTAACTCAGTGCTGTTCACCTCGCGTTTGCTCACTAAGCCATGAGCTAAACGGTCTTGATAAACGGGGTCATCTTTCAACTCTTTACCCATAAATTGGGCAACAAAAGCGCCGACCATACAAGCAATAAAAGTAGCGGGAATACAAATCATCAATAAGCTGATATAGCCCACGCCTTTGCTTTCAAGCATGCCGCTCATTAGCACAACCGCAGCGGAAATAGGTGAGGCGGTAATGGCAATTTGAGAGGCAACAACTGCAATACTTAATGGCCGTGAGGGACGAATGCCCTGCTCTTTCGCCACCTCAGCGATAACAGGTAAAGTAGAAAACGCGGTATGTCCCGTACCTGCAAACAGTGTCATGGTGTAAGTGACAATCGGAGCTAAAAAAGTCACCTGCTTAGGATTTTTACGTAAAACACGCTCAGCGATATTCACCAAATATTGCAAACCACCCGCAACTTGCATCGCCGCAATAGCCGCGATGACCGACATAATAATCAAAATCACATCAATAGGAATGGTGCCTGGGGTCATCCCTAAGCCAAGAGTTAACACCAACACACCCAAACCACCAGCAAAGCCAATACCAATGCCGCCGATTCGTGCGCCGATAAAAATGGCAGCCAATACCACCACTAACTCAATTGTTACCATAAATCCTCCCAAGCCATAATTGCGCGCACTTTACTGCAAAACCAATATAAGCAATGGATGATTAAATCAATAAAACCTCAACTAACAGAATAAAAAACCGGAAGTGTTAACTAGGGCGTGTTGTTCATTGCGGGTTGAGTTTTGTTCGAGATAAAACCGATTAAGCGCGGCGAGTGAATTGCCGCCTAGCAATCTAAGCACTCTTTGTTCGCAAAAAAATCGCTTGGCGATTTACTCCGAGTTTCTTTCGGCGCATTAACTTCGCACCCTGATTTCACACGTCTTATTTCCCACGTATTAATTAAGGCGTGTCTTTGTGAAGTAATTCCATCAAGCCAACGAGTGCGGCAAACAGCACTGCACCAACAGGCCAAATAATCCAAGTGATGCCCCAAGCCATTGTCCAAAAGCTCCAGCCAAGATAGATAGCAATGAGCAAGGGCCAATAAAATCCAGCCAACTTCTCGGCTCGTTTAGTACGTCTAGTTGTCTCTGTCTCTTTAACGGCTTCTTTCAATACATTGCTATAGGCATCATATTTTGCAGAAACCGGTAAAATAATGAATAGACCAACCGCAATAATAAAAAGCAGTACATCTATCATTAATAAAACAATGTCTTGCTCAAAAGAAAAAATACTCACGCACAGCAGCGGAACAAAGCTAACAATAAAACAGAAAATACCTACAGATAAGCGCAAATTATAAGCTGGCCTAAACTGTTTACGCTTTTCATGAAACACGCTGTGAACACCATAAGCGAGTTCAAATGGTTCATCTTCTATCGCCGCTATTTCATCTTGATATTGGTTTGTCTTGATAAAAAAGCTCACTCCAACTGACACCAAAATCAACACACTCACAATACCCAATGCCGCTGCTATATCACCCGTCATGTTAAATCGATTCGTTTCCGCCATAGCCATAAAGAAAAACAACGGCATTGCAGAACACACACACAAAACCACGCCTTTAGAAACAAGATTCGTCATTGCGATTTTATGCTCAACATACTCAGTCGCTTGCTCTAGGGTAATATGGTTAATGCCTAGTTCTTTGGCTTCAGTAGCAACTTCAAATTCCTCGTTCTCGTCCTTTAGTAAGAAGTCTGTAGACACATCAAAAATCTGTGAAAGCATAATGATTTTATTTAAATCAGGAATGCTATTTGCCCCTTCCCATTTAGAAACAGACTGACGAGAAACATTCATTTTCTCCGCCAACTCTTCCTGCGACCAGCCCAGTTTCTTCCTTAATCTAATAATCTTATCTGCAAGTATCATTAGTGAGTCCTTTTAATCAATAATTGAGCAGCAAGCATAAGAAATCAGGCAGTTGCTCACTAGCAAGCCAGCTTGTTATTCTGTCAACCAGCAGTTGCGTTATTGATTATTAAGCCATATTTCAGCAATTTTTTGTATCTAATCGCTAAATTAGCGATTGAGTTTAGGCTATGAAGCAAGGAATGAATTTGAAAAAAATTTACTCTGACCCTGACGAATCCCCACTTATTCTATTAGCGACGCAGCACCGCTATCCAGCGGCCAAGATTGAGCAAGCTTGCTAACGAGCCAGCCACGTAGGTCAGCGCCGCCGCTTTGAGAATCTTCTCCGCATGCTTTAGGTCACCGTCGTGCAGGTAATTGCCCTCTTTGAGTATGGGCAGCGCCTTGCCATAACTGGCGTCAAACTCCACCGGCAAGGTCACCAGATGCACAACAGTGCTCAACCCCATCGACAGCACGCCGATCAAAATGGTCAACGCGCCAGCCTGTGGTATACGGGTGAGCATTAAGACCACTGGCGCCGCGAACATCATTATGCCGGCAATACGCTCACCGACCATAGCGGTTCTAGCCAGCCTCTGTCGCATCAAAAACAAAGACTCGCCGCGAGAATCCTGAAGCGCATGCCCAACCTCGTGGGCGGCGACAGTCACAGCCGTCAGGGAGTGACCGGCATAGTTATCCGGCGTAAGGCGAACAGCCTTAGCCCCGGGATCATAATGATCGCCGTCAGGCGTCTCTTCAACCTTAACGTCATGTAGGCCAAAACGATCTAGAATATGGCGAGCAAGTTCACCACCGCTACCTTGATGACGGTAACGATCAGTGGGCTGTTGGTACTTGCTCATGATGTGCTTGACCCACAAGCCAGGCAAGAATACACAGCCCGCAATGACAATAATTAGAATGACCCATAGCATGAAACCCAGTATGCCATAAACCTTGGTATAACTCTCACGGCTTTTACTCAAAGCCATTAACTGTGGATGCGTGTAGTCGCCTGCAAAAAATAAGTATTTTATAACAAAATTTAAAGCCACTAAAAAGCCCCGATACCGTTAGGTATCGGGGCTTTCAATTCTTTTACAAGAAGTTTGGCTTTAGCTTTTAGGCTTCAGATCAGCAGTGCATATAGCGCTGTATAAATAGGTTAGAACAAGGCGCTTTACCACGACGTTTAGTACGCTAAACGAGTGGTGAAGCAACGCAGTTATCACCAATTTAGACAAGCTAGATTACATCATGCCGCCCATTCCGCCCATACCACCCATACCGCCCATATCTGGCGCTGCAGCGTCTTGTGGAATTTCCGCTACCATTGCTTCAGTTGTGATCATTAGACCTGCAATTGATGCGGCAAACTGTAGTGCACTACGAGTTACTTTAGTTGGGTCAAGAATACCCATTTCTAGCATGTCACCGTAAGTGTCGTTACCGGCATTGTAACCGAAGTTACCTGTGCCATTTTTAACTGTGTTCGCCACAACTGAGGCTTCTTCACCTGCGTTGGTTGCGATTTGACGAAGTGGTGCTTCCATTGCACGTAGTGCGATGATTACGCCGTGCTTTTGGTCTTCGTTGATCACTTCAACTTCAGAAATCTTAGACGCTACACGTACTAGTGCAACCCCACCGCCAGGAACCACACCTTCTTCTACTGCTGCACGTGTTGCATGTAATGCATCTTCAACACGGGCTTTTTTCTCTTTCATTTCAACTTCTGTTGCTGCGCCAACTTTGATTACTGCAACACCGCCAGCAAGTTTTGCCATACGCTCTTGAAGTTTTTCTTTGTCGTAGTCAGATGTTGACTCTTCAACTTGTTGTTTGATTTGCGAAACACGGCCAGAGATTTGCGCTTGCTCGCCGTTACCATCGATGATGGTGGTGCTGTCTTTAGTGATAACAACACGTTTTGCTGTACCTAAGTCTTCTAGGGCTGCTTTTTCAAGTTCTAGACCGATTTCTTCAGCGATAACAGTACCGCCAGTTAGGATAGCGATATCTTGTAGCATTGCTTTACGACGGTCACCAAAGCCAGGTGCTTTAACAGCAGCTACTTTAACGATACCGCGCATGTTGTTGACAACTAATGTTGCTAATGCTTCGCCTTCAACGTCTTCTGCAACAATAAGCAGTGGCTTACCTGTTTTAGCTAGACCTTCAAGGATTGGTAATAATTCACGGATGTTAGAGATTTTCTTATCAACTAATAAGATGAAAGGAGAATCTAACTCAACGCTGCCTGTTTCAGCTTTGTTGATGAAGTAAGGAGAAAGGTAACCGCGGTCAAACTGCATACCTTCTACAACATCTAATTCGTTTTCAAGGGCTTGGCCTTCTTCAACGGTAATAACGCCTTCTTTGCCTACTTTTTCCATTGCTGTTGCAATGATTTCACCGATTGATTCATCAGAGTTAGCAGAGATAGTACCTACTTGAGCAATGGCTTTAGAATCTGCACATTCTTGCGAAAGTGCTTTAAGCTCAGCAACGGCTGCAATAACTGCTTTGTCGATACCACGCTTAAGATCCATTGGGTTCATGCCAGCAGCGACTGCTTTAAGGCCTTCAACCACAATTGATTGTGCTAATACGGTTGCAGTAGTTGTACCGTCACCAGCAGCATCATTGGCTTTAGAAGCAACTTCTTTCACCATTTGTGCGCCCATGTTTTCGAACTTGTCTTCTAGTTCGATTTCTTTCGCTACCGATACACCATCTTTAGTGATTAGCGGTGAGCCAAAGCTTTTGTCTAAAACGACGTTACGACCTTTTGGGCCTAATGTTACTTTTACTGCGTTAGCAAGAATGTTGACGCCGTTAAGCATTTTAACGCGACCGTCACTACCAAATAATACTTCTTTTGCTGACATTGTTATGTTCCTTCAAATTTGTTGATGATTGCAAAGGGTTAATGTTTAAAATTAACCTACAACAGCCATTAGGTCTGACTCAGATAAGATAAGGACTTCTTCACCATCAATCTTTTCTTTTTTCACGCCGTAACCTTCGTTGAAAATCACTACGTCGCCAACTTTAACGTCAAGGGCTTTAACTTCACCGTTTTCTAAAATGCGACCATTGCCTACTGCTAGGATTTCACCACGAGTTGATACTTCTGCAGCGCTACCAGTTAATACAATGCCACCAGCTGATTTTGATTCAACTTCTAAACGTTTAACGATTACGCGGTCATGTAATGGACGAATATTCATCTACGGACTCTCCTAATGATTTGGTGCCCTAAAACGAGGCGGTTTTAACAAAATGATAAGGGCATTACCCCTTTGATGAATGATATATGGGGGTCGATGTTGACAGTTCCAAGTGTATTTTAAAAAAAACTGCGATTTAATTGTAAAATTTGTGGCTGCTAATATTTAAACCATCTTGAATGCTGCTAGAATTTGGCTCCCGTTTTCGTGTTTAAGTCGAGATAGATGAAAGATAAACATGGGTTGCTTAACGCACCAATAGGTCGTGTGCTATTCAATATGAGCCTCCCCAACCTTATCGGTATTCTCACCATTTATGGTGGCAGCCTTATAGATACATATTTCATCAGTCTTTTGGGCACTGAATCATTAGCTGCGGTAAGTTTTACGTTTCCGGTGGCGATTATTTTTTCCAGTATTGCCATTGGCATTGGCGCGGCGGTTTCCACTAACCTCGCCCGCTTAATTGGCGCAGGTAATCAACCCCAAGCTAAAGCGTTTTTGTTTGATGCCTTGTTGCTAACATTTTTATTGGTGAGCGCGTTAGTGTGCATCGGGATTATGGCCATTGACCCGCTATTCACCCTACTGGGCGCTAATGAGTTAAGTTTGCCACTTATTCATGATTATATGCTGGTGTGGTTTTTAGGGGCGCCATTATTGGTGTTATTGATGGTGGGCAATCAAGGCATTCGCGCCACCGGTGATACTTACTCCCCTGCGATCATTATGTCGGTGGCAGCAATTATCAACCTTATACTCGACCCTTTACTTATTTTTGGTCTTGGGCCTTTCCCTGAGCTGGGTATTCAAGGCGCAGCCATTGCCACTTCAATATCCTGGTTATTTTCAGCCTCTGTGGCTGTGTATATCTTGGTATTCAAAAAACAAATTTTGGTCTTCACCAAATTAAGTAAGCACCGGATTATCAAAAACTGGTGCAAGCTGGGGCATATTGCCCGCCCTGCGGCTTTAATGAATATGATTAACCCTATTGCCAACGGCATTATTTTGGCCATGCTTGCCAGAGTCGATCAAGCTGCGGTGGCGGCTTATGGTGCAGGGGTGCGCTTAGAAACCTTATTTATTTTGGGGATCATGGCCCTTAACTCCAGTTTAATGCCGTTTGTGGGGCAAAACTTGGGGGCGGGGCAACATCAGCGGGCTAAAGATGCCATGATGCTGTCACTGCGGTTTGCTCTTGTGCTGCAAACCTTACTGTATCTGCCTATCTTTTTGAGTGCTGATTTTATTGCGCAGTTATTCAGTAATGATGCTGTGGTGATCGATTGGTTGAGCTTTTATATTAAAGCCTTACCCGCAGCCTATGGGCCATTAGCAGTGGTGATTATCTTCGCCACTTGTTTAAATGCCTACCATAGACCGATCCAGTCGTTAGTGATTAACTTAGTCAGGCTGTTTATTTTAATGCTGCCATTGGCGGCCATTGGCTTATACTTTGGCGGGGTAAAAGGTTTATTAATTGCGCTGCCAATAACCAATACCATTATGGGCATTGCCTGCTATGTGATGGCCAGTCGGATCACTGAGCCAGAGTCCGTTACCGCGTCAACGGCCACTAAGTCAATTAACACCATAAATTAACAGGGATGCACAAGGGTTAATACACAATGAAAAGATCAATCAACGCCGCGCTATTGTCAGCTTTTGTGTGCCCGGGTACAGGGCACTTATACATAGGTAAAAAAGCCATAGGTTGGGGCATTATTCTGGCTTGTTTTATCAGTTTATGCGCCATCATGACCGTGCTGATGCAGCGCGCTCAAGCGGCGGCTGATGATATTGTCGCGGGAAATATTGCGCTGGACTTCAACAGTCTTTATGCCGCAGTGCACGACAGCGTGACCCTTGATTTACCCCCTTCAGTATCGATGGCCACTTGGGTGTTATTTATTTGCTGGGTTGGGAGTACGGTTAGCGCGTATTGGATGGCTGAGCAGCTAGACAAACCTTCAAAGGATTCGACTCTCGCACCTTAAGTTAATGCCGTAAACAAGCAGCTGAATTATTTGAGCCATAAAAAACGCTAGTCTTGCTAGCGTTTTTTCATTGAGTCACCAAGCTAACAATTAGTCTTTTTTGGGCTTATCTTGCTCGCCCTTTTGCTCACTATCTGCGCGAGGCTCATCCTGTGGGGTGATATCTTTAATTTCTACCTGATGGGTTTCAGGGGTTAAATCATTTGGATCAAATTTGCGTTCAAAATCACCGTCAAAGGTATTGCCGCCTTGGTTAAATGGGCCATTTTGCCCAAATGGATTTTGGCCTGGTTGACCTTGTGGACCAAAGCCGCCCTGAAAACCGCCACCAGCAACCACGCGCATTTGCATACGTTTAAAGATATAGCTGGCAATCGGTGAGCGAGTGATTGGGGTTAGCAATAACAAACCGATAAAGTCAGTCACAAAGCCCGGAAACAATAACAGTAAGCCTGCCGCGGCGAGCATCATGCCTTCGACAATTTCTTTACCCGGCGCTTCACCGCGCTCAAGCTTAGATTGCACTGACATTAAGGTGCTTAAGCCTTGGCTGCGCACTAGTGATACTCCCACAATCGCAGTGAAAAACACTAATGCGATGGTATTCCAGGTGCCAAGCACATCGCCCACAGAAATTAATACTGACAACTCAATGGTCGGAACGATAATAAATACAAACAATAAAATAAATAACATGTGGGCCTCAATTTTTTCACTGGCTATGAAAACTAAATGGGGGTTATCCGGTCTTAATTCAAGACGTGTCACGATTATCATCAATGACTAATGCAAGCGCTTACGAAAAAACGTACAGTATTGCACTATTGAAATCGCGATAAACATAACATTAGCAACAACAATAAAGATAAACCGCAGTTTATGTTATTAAGCTTAAGCTAACTTTAAGGCAACCAATAGATGATAGCATTCCAATGCCAGCAACTTACTTATTAGTTATAACAACTTGCCCTGATAACGCCAGTGCAAAACGCATTGCATCAACGCTAGTGGAAACTAAAGCGGCTGCTTGTGTGCAATTAATTCCACAAATAGAGTCAGTTTATGTGTGGGATGATGAGGTCTGTCATAGTAGTGAAGTCGCTTTACACATAAAATGTATTGCTAAAAATTATGATGCAATTCAACAAATAGTGATCCAACAGCATCCCTATGAAGTACCTGAATTAATCGCTATGCCTATTACTCAAGGCTTGCCAAATTATTTAAAATGGATAGAAGAAACTTCCCAATCATGAAAAAAATATTTGCGCTTATTTTTACCTCTTTACTCCTGCTAACGCCATTAGCTCACAGTGAAGGCATTTTTAGCAGTAATAAGTTCAGCTTCCTTCAGGGCGAGCCAGAGTTAATGCCTGTTGAAGAGGCTTTTGTATTTGATTATCAGCAAAAAGATAATCAATTAGCCATTAGCTTTGTGATTGCCGATGGTTATTACATGTACCGTGACAAGTTGCAGTTTTCTGCCGACGGCGCAGTGATTGGCGATATAGACCTACCCCGAGGCAAGGTTCATAACGATGAATATTTTGGCGAACAAGAAGTGTATTACACCTTTGTTGAGCTGCCGTTAGCCCTTAAAGAAGCCGCCCAAGGCAGCCTAGTACAAGTGACCTTTATGGGTTGCGCTGAAGGCAAGCTGTGTTATCCGCCTACCAAACGTGATGTTAAGCTAGATGCTGTTGCTGCTAACGATGGCAAGGTAAAGGGCAAAAAAGCCATTATTGGTGATGTGCCAGCTCAAGCTGAACCAGCAACCGCAAGCAATGCGACAACGCCTATCACCCAACAAGACAGCTTAAGCCAAATGCTGGCCAACGATAGCTTAATGTGGACCTTAGTTATCTTCTTTGGTTTAGGTATTGGTTTAGCCTTAACCCCTTGTGTGTTTCCTATGTACCCGATTTTGTCAGGGATTATTGTGGGGCAAGGGAAAAAGTTATCTACCGCTAAAGCCTTCACACTATCAATGGCCTACGTTCAAGGTATGGCGATTACCTATTCATTATTAGGTTTAGTGGTTGCCTCTGCGGGCATGAAATTTCAAGCGGCATTGCAACATCCTGCTATTTTGATTTTCTTAGCGGTAATGTTTGTACTGCTGAGTTTATCTATGTTTGGTATGTATGAATTACGCCTGCCGGGCAAATTCCAAGACAAGATGAATACCCTGTCGAATAACCAAAAAGGTGGCAACCTTGTTGGGGTGTTCTTTATGGGCGTTATTTCAGGTTTAGTGGCGTCGCCTTGTACCACTGCGCCGCTGTCTGGTGCGCTGATTTATGTGGCCCAAAGTGGCGACTTACTACAGGGCTTCTTGGCGCTGTATGTATTAAGCATGGGTATGGGGGTGCCATTACTGATCATTGGTACTTCTGGTGGTAAATTACTGCCGCGCGCCGGTGCATGGATGGATATCATTAAGACCATTTTTGGCTTCTTGCTGATTTCTGTCTCAATCGTGATGATTGGCCGCATCTGGCCAGGACTGGTATCTGATGTATTGTGGTCAATTTGGGGGATTTGCTTAACGGGCTACCTCATACACCAGAACAAACTATCAGAGTTTAACTGGAAGCAAACCACCCGTGGCATCATACTGACGCTGACTTTACTCGCCAGTTTCTCTTATGGTTTCCAAGCGGTAATGACTGCATTGGGCCATCAGGCGCCATCAATCAGCAATGAGACTAACCAAAGCAAGCAAATTAGCCATGGTGAGTTATTCATTCAAATTAAGTCACTAGAAGACTTAGAAGTTGAGCTAGATAAAGCCAGCCTTAGCGGTAAAACCGTGATGCTAGATTTATACGCTGACTGGTGTGTGGCCTGTAAAGAGTTTGAGGCGATTACCTTTGCTAATCCAATAGTATTAGAGCGTTTAGATCAAATGGTGTTACTGCAAGCCGATGTCACTAAAAGTGATGCCATTGATATTGAACTGCTTGAGCACTTCAACGTATTAGGCTTACCGACCCTATTAATGTTCGATGAAAATGGCAATCAGCGTGAAGATTTACGCGTAACCGGCTTTATGGGGCCTAAACCCTTTGCTGAGCACTTGGATTTATTGCTGAATAAATAAATTTATTCTCAACTAAGATATTGAAAATGGTCAATTTATTTATTAGATTGGCCATTTTTTTAATCCTGAGCTATTTTTTAATACCAAGTTGATTCTTTTCTTATACAATCTACTTACCTACAACCTAGTTTCAACAAATCGAATAAGGCCTTATGGAACCCGCAATTCTCATTGTTACGCTATTATGTGGCATGCTTGTTAGTCGAGTCGGTTTACCACCACTAATTGGTTATCTTGCAGCAGGTTTTTTACTGTTTATTTTTGGGATCCAAGATGAAAGCTTGCCACTGCTGCAGGAACTAGCTGACCTCGGCGTCATGTTACTGCTGTTTGCTATTGGGCTTAAATTAGATGTCAAAAGTTTACTCAAATCTGAGGTGTGGGCCAGTTCCAGTTTGCACTTAATTGGCTCGATATTATTCTTTTTACCCATCTTAAAATTGCTGGGATTAGTAGGGCTAGACAGGCTAGTTGATTTAGATATTGATCAGCTGTTACTACTGAGCTTTGCCTTAAGTTTTTCAAGTACCGTATTTGCCGTCAAAGTGCTGGATGAAAACGGTGATAGCCAAGCCTTGTATGGCCGTATCGCCATTGGTATCTTGATTATGCAAGATATCTTCGCAGTGCTATTCCTCACCATTTCAAAGGGTGATTTCCCCTCCATTTACGCCTTAGGTTTATTGCTGTTACCACTAGTTAAACCACTAATTTATAAAATATTCGACCGCGTTGGCCACGGCGAAATGTTGATTTTATTTGGCCTGACTATGGCATTAGTCATGGGCGCTTGGCTGTTTGAAGCCGTTGGCTTAAAGCCGGATCTAGGCGCATTGATTATTGGTATTTTACTGGCAGGCCACGCTAAAGCGTCCGAGCTTTCTAAATCAATTTACTACTTTAAAGAGCTGTTTTTAGTCGCGTTTTTCTTAACCATTGGTTTAAATGGTTTGCCAACCATTGCCGATGTGGGCCTAGCTGGGTTACTGGTGCTATTAGTGCCGTTTAAAATCATGCTGTTCTTTATATTATTGACCCGCTTTAAGTTGCGTTCTCGTACCTCGCTATTTGCCTCATTCAATCTAGGTAACTACAGTGAGTTTGGCTTGATTGTTGCTGCGGTAGCCGCATCAAAAGGCTGGTTACCTGCCGAGTGGTTAATCATTTTAGCAGTAGCCTTGAGCATCAGTTTCTTAATTGCTGCGCCCCTTAATGCGGCGGTCAACAAGTTCTATCAGCGCTACCATAAAACCTTTATCACCCTTGAAAAACACCCGCTACACCCTGAGGATAGACAAATTCCTGTGGGTAATCCGCGCTTTTTGATTTTAGGGATGGGCCGGATTGGCTCAGGTGCTTACGATGAGCTGCGCGCTAAATACTCAGGCGAAATACTGGGGATTGAACACAAGCAAGAACTGGTGGATTTTCATCGCTCTGAAGGCCGCAATGTGGTGCAAGGCGATGCTAGCGATACCGATTTTTGGGAAAAGCTTGAGCGGGCACCGGGGCTTGAATTGGTGCTATTAGCCATGCCACACCATATTGGTAATATGTTTGCGGTAGAGCAACTTAAAAAGCTCGATTACCAAGGTAAGATCAGCGCCATTGTGCAATATTCTGAAGATGCAGAGTCACTGAAAGAGCAAGGGGTTAACAGCGTTTATAACCTTTACGAAGCTGCAGGTGCTGGTTTTGTGGACAATGTTATTCATGAATTACTTGAGCCAAACACAGAGGAAGAATCAGAAGCGAGCGTTGATAAAGCCAGCGCAGCCACTGAAATCACCCCTAACTTGAGCAAGCCATAAGCGTAAATAGTTAGCGATATCCTCTATTCGCTATGCTAAACCGATAAGCGCCTTATTAACATTAAGGCGCTTTTTTATTGTTTAAAATGCGCTTTTATATCAATCAGCCAAGGTTAGCCAGCGTCGCTATTTGGGTGGTTATAAAGCCAGTTTATACCTCAAATTTGTTCTGCTAATAAAACAGTCAACGTAAACCCTTACATTAACATACCTCTTTAGTAGTACAAAGGCATTGAAATTACTGTTATTTCCACAAAACCGACTACTCTTAAGCTGCAAATTGTATCAATCGAGTTTTCAGTAGTTACAGCCACTGGCAAGTCGTGATATAAATCACATTATCAATTTAAAATTTAATACTTTTATACCGCTTAGGTAACTTCGTAACTCGACATTCTTTGGAACTGTAACTGTATGTCAAATCCTGCTCAAAAAGCCATGAAGTTGTTTGTACAAACATTTGGAACTACGGCTGACGACCTGTATCAAGCACCAGGTCGTGTCAATATTATTGGCGAACACACGGATTATAACGAAGGATTCGTTTTACCCGCTGCAATTAATTTTCACACTGTTATTGCGGTTAAACATCGTAGTGATAACACCTTTAGAGCCGTGACTGATGCCTTTGCTGGGCAAATCGAACAATGGCGTTTTGGTGAAGAAAACGCCATTGAAGAAAACGCCATTGAAGATAAAGGCAGTTGGGGAAATTACCTAAAAGGCTTTACCGCCTCAATGGCTCAATCTGGGCTTAAAGCTAAAGGCATGGATATTGCCATTGTCGGCAATGTGCCACTGGGCGCAGGCATGTCGTCATCAGCAGCTCTTGAGGTGGCCTTTGGCACTGCCATTAGCTACGCCAGCCAACTGCATTTATCGCCATTAGCCATTGCACAAATTGCCCAACGTGGAGAGCACAGGTTCATAAAGTCAGAATCTGGCATTATGGATCAAACCATTAGCGCACTGGCGGTGGCCGATCACGCCTTATTGATTGACTGCTTAGAGTTAGACGGCCGCGCAATAGCGATTCCTGACAGCTTAAGTTTGCTGATTGTCGATCCTAGCATCGATCGCCAGCTGTTAATTGACCGCTTTGATGCCCGTAAACTGCAATGTCATCAGATTAATGAATTGCTTGGAGTTGAGTCACTAAGGGAAGTCAGCCTTGGCCAGCTAAACAGCGCGAAAGCTAGCTTAGGTGATGAACTTTATCATCGAGCTAAGCATGTATTAACTGAAAACCAACGCACTGTGAATGCCGCCCGCGCTCTAGAGCAACAAGATACTGCCCGTTTCGGCCAATTAATGGCCCAATCACAACAATCCATGCGCGATGATTTTGACATCAGCACCCCTGAGATTGATGCCTTAGTGAAAATAATTAAAGATATCATTGGCACCAAAGGCGGCGTAAGAATGAGTGATGGTTGCGTGGTAGCGCTTATTGATCATGAGCTAACCGATGCTGTGGTCAATGCCGTTGAGCAGCTATATCCACAACAAACATCCTTAGAACCAATTATCTATTTATGCTCTGCCAGTGGCGGCGCAGGCAGAATTGAATAAGCAATTCTATTGCTATAAGAGGCATTAATGTTACAAATCACCACACTTGAACCATGGCAAGATCCTCGCGGAGGATGGGTAGAACGTATTCGAGTCGACAACGGCAAGGTTGCTATTGAAGTGTTAAGTCTAGGGGGAATTATAAACGCCTTATGGACTGAAGATAACCAAGGCCAGCGAGATAACATCGTTTTAGGCTGTGATAGCGTCAGCGATTATTTAAACCAGCCGGCTTATTTAGGCGCCATTGCAGGGCGATACTCTAACCGCATTGCTAATGGTCAGTTGCAGTATCAAGGCAACCACTATCAGCTCGATATAAACCAAGCGACCAATTGCTTACACGGTGGCGCTGAAGGTTTTCATTTAAAGCATTGGCATATGCAAGCCCTTGAAGACGGGGTGAGATTAACCCTTGATAGCCCAGATGGTGATATGGGCTTTCCGGGTAATTGTACGGTGCAATTAGATTATCGCTTGGCTGACAATAGTTTACTCATTGAAATGCAAGCAAGTGTCGATAAGGCCTGCCCTATTAGCCTCACCCAGCACAGTTATTTTAATTTAGAAGGCGCTGATAGCTTAACTAATGCAGCGCATTTGATCCAAGTGGATGCCAAGCAATATTTGCCAATGAATGAAGTGGGTATTCCAACTTCAATTGCTGCGACCACTGGCAGCGATTTAGATTTAGCCCAAGCCACTGCATTTGCTGTGCAAACTCATCGACCTGCTCTTGCTGCCACCAATGGTTTTGATCATTGTTATGTGCTTAACAATGCTGAGCAAGTCTGTCGATTTGGTTGTCTTTCAAGCCCTAAAACTGGCCGCACCATGACGATTTACACCAATCAACCTGGGGTGCAGCTGTATGGCGCTAACTTCCTTGAAGGCGTAAAAGGCTTTGACGGCCGTATTTACCAGTCTCACCAAGCGGTATGTATTGAACCACAAATGCTGCCAGACTCACCTAATCAAGCCGATTTACCCGGTAAGCCTTGGATAGAGCCAGGACAAGTTTATCGCCATGTGAGCCGTTACGAGTTTGGGGTGATTTAAGCCTAAGCGATTACTGTTGAGCGATTGATTTACTAATAAACAGCCAATAAAAATGGAGCTATGATTTATTATCATGCTCCATTTTTTGTCTTTAGCGCTTTATGCTAATCGTCACTGTCATCACTGATACCGAAGTCGGCATCAGCATCTTCAAATTCCATTTCACTGTCATCGACATCGATAATCTCATCCACCGCTGCAACTTTTTTGGCTTTTGAGGCTGGCGCAGAGTCTGGCACTGAAGATAATTCGATATGCGCTTCATGTTTTGCCATAAACTCAGCTCTAGCAGCAAGCCATGCTGCTTCATGCTCAGCTTTGGCGGCTGTTAACTGCTGGGGTTCCAGCTCATGCAGGTTAACCTTAACGATATCCTCTACGTACTCGCCAATCGTGTTACGACTAACATTAAATAAGTAGATTCGACCGGGAGACGCATCGGGGAGTCGGTTGTCATGGACGACAATTGAGGTGCCACGTGGAGTACGAAGCTCACCATACCAAACTTGTTTTTTTGCAGTGTTATACATATATGCTAATGCCCTTAAATCAACACATACCTAAAAAATGTGCATTTTAGCAGCACACAGTTTATTTACTAACCTCTACGCAACGCGCATGATTATTGAGGATAATTAATCAAAAACTTATGAAAAAATCAATATATTATTAATGAAGTTTTTTATATTTTTGCCATTTTTTGCCAGTGCCATATCGCCATCGTCTTATGCTGCAAATCATCTGAGTTATGATTTTCCCAAGGTGTTATGCACCCAGTGTAATTTAGCGGCGCTGCAAGCTCTAATTTAGTTCAAATATGACAGCCTTCAAGTCAGCTATGATAAAAAGACTGTTTTGAATTTGATGCCTTACTATTGCCTAATTCTTGCTTAGGTCTTGTTTGTTTACATCTTACTTGTTTAGGTTTTGCTCATTTAGGTTTAGGCTTCGCCTAGCTGCAGAATAATCTTGCCTCTATGCTGACCTGACTCCATATATTGATGCGCTTTTACGACCTCATCAAACGGGAACACTTTATCAACCCGGATCTGCACTTGTTTAGCATCCAGTAATGGCCATAGCTGTGCTAATAATCCAGCGGCGATGTCAGCCTTAGCCTCGACACTTTGCGGCCTAAGCGTTGAGCCAGTCCATTGAATGCGTTTGGCCATAATGCTAAAAATATTCACTTCTGTTTTAGCGCCGCGCTGGGTTGCCACTGATACCATGCGGCCATCAAAAGCCAATACCTTTAAATTGCGGTTGATGAAATCACAACCCGCAATATCTAGCACCACATTGACCCCTTCAGCTTGTGTTGCTGCAAGGATAGGCTCAACAAAATCATCTTTATGGTAATTAACCGCCATACTCGCCCCTTGGTCGAGACAATATTGGCATTTTTCATCGCTACCTGAGGTAACAAACACTTTAGCGCCTAGGGCTTTGGCAACTTGTATGGCGGTGGTGCCAATACCGCCAGAGGCGCCGTGGATCAGCACTGTTTCACCGGCTTTAAGCTTGGCGCGATTAACCAAGTTTCCCCAAACCGTGAAACAGGTTTCCGGTAAGGCCGCCGCTTGTACAAAGCTGTAGCCTTTGGGGAGCGGTAAGCAATGTGAGGCGTAAGTGATCACTTGCTCTGCATAGCCACCGCCAGGCACTAAGGCACAGATCTTGTCGCCGATTTGCCATTGTGTGACATCTTTAGCCATTGCAATGACTTCCCCTGCCACTTCCAAGCCTAATATCGGGCTAGCACCTTTTGGCGGCGGATTTGCGCCTTCTCGCTGCTTAATGTCTGGGCCATTAACCCCTGCAGCATGTACTTTTATGATCACTTGCCCAGCTTTAAGCCTAGGTAATGCTGAATGGTTAAAGCGCATCACTTCAGCTGCGCCCGTTTCATTGTAAATCACATGCTTTATGCTGTTTACGATCATTTGGCCCGTCCATATTATTTATTGCGTCACAAAAAAATTAACTTTTCGCTAGCAAACTGTCGTTTTAGGTTACTATATTTACTGAAAGTGGCTAGATTTAATTCAACTAACTGAATTTAAGCAAGCACTAGGTTTAATAGCGGAGCATAGTGCGGTGAAAACTAGCTAAGTAAGGCTGCGCCATTAGCACTTATTCTATTGAGGCCAACACTACCGTGAAATATATTATCTCTCTACTACTACTGGTTTCTTCATCCCTTGCAGCCAAGCCTGTATTGATCGCATCGGATATTTGGTGCCCTTATATTTGCCAGGATCACACCGGTTATGTCACTGAACTGACTCGGCGCTCATTTGAAGTCATGGATCAACAGGTGCATTTTATTGCGGTACCTTTTAATCGCGCTTTAAAGGAAGTTAAAATTGGTAATATCGATGCCATTCTTGCAGTTACACCAACCCATATTGAACAATTTAATTTATATACCGACACACTGATTGTTGGCTATACCAGCACGGATTTTTATACTCGCGCAGACGCTTCATGGTCATTTCAGCAATTAGACAGTCTTGATGGTGCGCTAGTGGGGATTATCGGAGGTTATGACTACGGCGAGCAGCTCAATGATAAAATTAGCCGTTCAACCGACTTTTACGCCGCCACGGGAGAGCAACCCATGATGTTGAACATTAAGCGCCTCGTAAATGGCCGATTTGATGTGATACTGGGTAATAAAGTCGCTATTGAATATACTGCATACAAAAATGATGTAGCTAATCAAATCAAATACGCCGGTTCATATGGTGAGCCAACGCCTTTATATGTAGGCTTTAATCCTAATCAAAGCCGTATCGCAGATGTGTATGCTCAAGGTATTGCTAAATTAAAGCGCTCTGGTGAGTTTCAACAAATTTTAGATAAATACCAAATTAAAGCACCTGAAAATATGCCGCCATTAGGCCTTTAATGATTAAATTTAACCAAAGCCATTTAAACAACATACTTTATAAACCATATACTTAGACATTCACCAATAAGCATTCAGCTTATATTAGCCCGAGTCAATACCGGCCATGAGCCTCAATCATAGTCAGATAATCAATTCGCGATAACCGCGTTCAAGCTGTGCCTAACCTCCTATTTAACATTAAAAACTTTGATAATAGATTTTACTAATACTATATATTGACCTATGGTATTTAATTAGTATTTGCTGTTAATGCCAGCTTATTTTCCGCGTATCAATATTTATTAATTACCAACAGGCTCAAATCATGCAGCAGCTCAACACTGCTTTTTAAACAGCTAGCAATAAAGGAATATAATAATGTTTTGGATAATTATTGCTCTAATATGGTTTATCACCCTTGCAGGCTTGTTATTATTTAATTTTCAGGCTTCTGCTAATAGAAAAAAAGAAAGCTATACCAATGTGCTGTTTAATGCCAAAAGCGGGAATGTCGCTATTCAACACTGCTTTTATTTAGCTGATGCCCAGCAAACAGCTAAACGCATCCTTGGGGCTGATAGCGATTTAGTCAAAAACCCACAAAGCAGAAAAGCGTTTGCTGACTACGTGCAGACAAACTTTCACATTGCAGATAACAATCAGCAATTATTGCAGCTTGAATACCTAAATTGTGAAATCAAAGGTGACTACCTATGGCTTTACCAACAAACCACGCTAGCAAAAAGCGTTATCGGCAACGATCCCAAGTCGGTGGGCTTTTACATCAAAATCGCCAATCAGTTAACATTGTGTCCCAGCCAATTGAGCAATATTAATGTTGAGCACAACAAACAAGTCAAAGTAATGCATATCAGCACCGATAACAAATGGCAACACTTAGCATTAGACACAGATGTCGCCTAAGTGGATCTGCTAGGCCTTATGCAGCACGCAACACTGACATATTAATCGCTGACAAAAGAGACTATATGGTCTCTTTTTTATTGGTAGAAAAGAAACTCTTTAGCCTTAAAAAAGTTTATAACCCTTAAAAAGTCCCTCTTTAATCCTCTCCTACTAGGATCTTTTTTAGACAAATTGATCTAGCTCAAAGATATTGTAACTTGTGTTGATTTAATGTTGCCTTACAACTATAAACAGGCAAACTGGAACTAGCTAAAAACAATAAATAAACCTTTTAGGCTAGCAAGTTAACACGCTGTTTGGCGGTTAGTATTTAGCAATCAAAGGAGAAGGAATGACAGGGTTAGTTAAGCTTTTACAATCCATGCTCGGCAGTTTTAAAGATCTTATTCCCATCATAGTCGTGGTGAGTTTCTTTGAAATATTTATCCTCCAACAAGCACCCGATAACTTATTTTCCATTCTTGTAGGCTTAGTATTTATTGTTCTTGGGCTAACCTTTTTTGTCTTTGGTTTAGAAATGGGCTTATTCCCCATTGGTGAATCATTGGCACACGCACTAGCCCGTAAAGGCAGTACCTTCTGGCTGGTGACCTTCTCCTTTTCATTAGGTTTTGGCACCACCTTAGCAGAACCCGCCTTAACAGCTGTCGCCGCTGAAGCAGCCCAAGTTGCAGCAGATGGTGGCGCCATCAAGGCCACTGAGGCTGCCATGGACAGCTATGCGATGGGACTGAGATTAACCGTAGCGGTGTCAGTAGGTTTAGCGATTTTATTAGGGGTTATTCGCATTGTAAAAGGCTGGCCAATTCATTATTTGATCATTGGCGGCTACATCATAGTGATGGTGCTCACCAGCTTTGCCCCTGAAAATATTATTGGTATCGCCTATGACTCTGGTGGCGTCACCACGTCAACCATTACTGTACCGCTGGTAACGGCTCTCGGCGTTGGCTTAGCCACTGTGATTAAAGGACGTAATCCCATGCTTGATGGCTTTGGGCTGATTGCCTTTGCCAGTTTAACCCCAGTTATTTTTGTACTGCTTTACGGGATGATCCTGTAATGACATTCCGCAACAGCCCTGTTTTAGCTGACGTTGTAATAAATCAAAGCTGCGCCTACAAGGAGTATTATGGAGTGGATTAACCAGCTATTGGCAACCTTACTGCTTACCATGCGTGATGTGGTGCCAATTGCGACAATTTTATTTGGCTTTCAACTGGGTGTACTCAAGCGTCCCATTGCCAATTGGAAAACCGTGGTCTTAGGTTTTGTGTATGTGATCTTAGGCTTAAGCTTTTTCCTGGTCGGCTTAGAGTTAGCGCTATTTCCCATTGGTGAAAACTTAGCGGATCAACTCACCTCCCCCAGTATTTTGCACCCTGATGGCTCCGCTGGACCGTTCATTTGGCAAGATTACCTGTGGGTTTATGTGTTTGCAGCTGCCATTGGCTTTAGTACCACCATTGCTGAGCCGTCATTAATTGCGGTGGCGATAAAAGCCAATGAAGTCTCTGGTGGCACCATTAGTATTCAAGGCTTGAGAATTTCTGTGGCCATTGGGGTCGCTTTTGGGATCTCACTAGGTTGTTTTCGTATTGTGGTTGGTGATCCTATTCACTACTACATCATGGCTGGCTATGTGGTAGTTGTAATTCAAACATTTTTCGCGCCGAAATCGATTATTCCTTTAGCTTATGATTCCGGCGGCGTCACCACTTCTACCGTGACTGTGCCCCTCGTGGCCGCACTCGGTTTAGGGCTTGCCTCTAATGTTGAAGGCCGTAACCCCCTTATTGATGGTTTTGGCTTAATTGCCTTTGCTAGCTTATTTCCAATCATTGCCGTCATGAGCTACGCCCAAATCGTAGCCTTTGTTGACCAACGAAAATCCGCCAAGGAGTAACCCATGCGATTTAAATTAATTGTCGCTTTTGTTGATGATATTAGTACTGAAGCGGTACTGGATGCCGCCAGAGAAGCTGGTGCCACAGGTGCCACTGTAATTAACCATGCTCGCGGTGAAGGACTAACTAAAAAGAAAACCTTCATGGGGCTAGGCTTAGATGTACAACGGGACGTCATTTTATGGCTAGTTGAAGAGCATATGAGCCGACATATTTTAGAAACGATCTGTGAGGTGGGCGGCTTTAATACTCACCCAGGTCAAGGAATAGCAATTCAAATTGATGTTGAAGATGCCGTTGGTGTTGCTCACCAAGTTGCAAAACTCACTGATGATATAAAGGATCAAATATGAAACCATCAACGCCAATAAAAAACCGTGATATTTTGATGAATGATTACGCCATGATTGATGGCCTACTTACCGTCAGTGAAGCCATTAATATTGCGATGGCAAAAAACGTCACTATTTTAGTGATTAACAAACGCCATGAGCATGATGAATACGGCATATTGTTACTCAGTGATATTGCCAGAAAAGTATTAGCCACTGATAAGTCACCAGAGCGGGTTAATGTTTATGAAATCATGATAAAGCCTGTGATGTCAGTATGCCCAGATATGGATATTCGCTATACCGCCCGCTTATTTGATCAATTCCAGATCAACAAAGCTCCTGTCATTGAACAAGGCAATATTATTGGCTTTGTCACCTATAACAATATTGTCTTAAAAGGCATGGTTAACAATGCCAGTTGATCACTCAAGATCGTGACTCGTCACCTCTAAATAGCTATCGCAGCCAATAAAAAACCCAGCAAAAATGCTGGGTTCCTCATAATAATTCGTAAAATACGTGTTTAATTTAACACTTTTACATTTAACGTGATCTAAAAAGGTAATGCACACATAAAATAAAACAAGGGTGAGTGAGTGAAGAGTAAAGTCATTGTAAAATATAGTAAAAAAAACACACGCAAAACTTATACTACACGCCCTAAAGTTTAAATGTAGATATAAACGCATTTTCATCCGTTGCGAACAACTTTAATCAACAAAAGCAAATAAAACTATTAGTTCCAGAACTCAGACTTAATAGCATCTACATCTTCTGATTTAAATATACCACCTGAGATTAAATAAGCTTGAGATTGGCTATTGTTAACCATGAAATGCTTATCGTCTTTTTTATATAGTTTGAAGGCATAATGGTACTGGCTTGCATAATGGCCTTCTAATGAGAACACATTCTCTATGTTTTTCTCACCCATGAACTGAAAAATCGCTTGAGCAACATAATTGAGTCTGTCATCTCTGCCCATATTCATAGTAAACATTGAATATGAGTCTTGCTCATCAAAAGCTACAAATACTTCTATGATTTCATTGCTGTCCCTAAAAATAAAATTCACAACTCTACCATCTAGCTTAAGATCACCATCGTTATCAACTTGATAGAGCGAATCGGCATCATTATTTACATAAAGAACACTACCATTCTTTACGATAAACATAATATCAACCTCTGCTTCAGTTAAACGCATTCGACCTGAACTCGTTAACTTAGAGTATTCACTGTTAGTTCTACTAAATAGGTCTGAATCAATCCAAATATCATCCTCATCAAAATAACTTAGCCAATCTTTTTGTTTAGCTGTGAGCACTAGCTTTGGATTATCTGATAGGTTTATTTGCGTAAGGTTTTCTAGGTTAACTATTTCATCTGGCAACGAAGATAGGTCATTACCATGTAAATTTAAATACTCTAAGTGCTTAAGATTACATAAAGATCTAGGAATACATTTTAACTTATTATTCCCTAAGTCTAAACTATATAAGTTAGATAGGTTTCCAATTTCGGTTGGCAATTCAATCAAGCTATTTGTATGGAGATACAATACATGAATACCAACAAGGTCAAAAAACTCAGAAGGTAACTCCTTAATGTCTTTGTGAGTAAGATCTACCTCTAAAGAATAATTCTCCTCATAAAAACTGCCTTTAGCGAAACGATTAAAATTCTTCAAGTAAGTGATGGAATCAACATCTGAAGGGAAACCTACATATCGTTGACCGCCAAACATCCCTTCTACCAATTCTCTTTCTGGTAAGTCGTTTATCTTAGCCCATTTAATTAAATTTGAAATTCGGTCTGACTCAGTTTGTGTACTTTGACTGATAAGATTATGGAGTTTATCAAGAATTTTAGTTCTAACCTGAAACATTATGTCTGGATTTCTACTAAAACAACATAAAACACTCTTGAACATTATAAATGCTTTACCAGTGTCTTGCTCAGAACCTACATTTAAAAATTTCTTGTAATCCACACCACAATTCAGAGCATATTCTTGATGAATACCACCCATTTCTTCAAGCTCTTTAAGTTCTTCGTATATAAACTGTTGAGCTATACTAATATCGTTATCTAAAAACTGGCCAAATAAAACTTCACTCCATCTCATGGTGAAATGATCTTCGCCATCTGATGTTAATTGTTCCCTTACTACATCACCAGTTTTCTTCTCAAATTCTATGAAAGGTCGAATACGTTGAATGTTTTGAATTGCAGCAGGAGTGCAAGCTTCTGCATCTATTGATAAACCATTCTTTTCCATTTCTATTGCATAGGAAAAATCGTCAAATGATTCAAGATATCTTTCTTGAATCATAAAACACGCCCCCCTATTTATATAAACAGCAGAGTGGTTAGAGCTGACTTCTATTGATCTTGTGAAAAATTTAATGGCTTCTTGTTGATTACCAAGTTGAGAGTATTGAATCCCTTGACGAAATAGCTTTTCACCTTCAATCTCATTACTGTTGCTAATGCTTTTTTTGTTATCTTTCTTCTTTGAAAATAAATTAAAAAATGACATAAAAATCCCTTACGTTATAAAACCTTACTATTTAATGCGTATTCTCTATTTTGATAGTAAAAAGGATTTATAATTGGTTTTAGTGATAAACCTGCCAATTCATCTGTCTCCTGCTCTACTATGATCGATTGAATGTAATCGCTAGGTATATGACTATTAACCAAAACTTCAGCCTGTGAGTCATACGGGTAACACAACCTAGATTTATTAGTTTGTTGAAAAAACAACCTTTCAAGTGCCTGAAAGCCATACAAAGATTCATCACTAGCCGAAGATATTGAGGCATTTGCCGCATTGGTAGCACAAAATAGACATTCCAGCTCCCATAATACACTCGGTGATATACTCAAAACGGCCCATTTCTGACTAGTATCTATCTGTCGATATCTGTAAAACATTTTATCATTTGGATAAGAGACTGATAGTGAAATCATATAAGTTCTGTAGTCAAACCGCCCTGAATCATTGACTTTATGTTTTTTAGAAATCTCACAATTATAATCTTTACTATTAAGCCCAATGTCTAAAATGCTTCTAACATTTTGAACTTTGGTAAAATGAATCAGCTCAGTTATATCTCGCTCTAGGCAAATATCACGAATTCGCTCTTTGATGTCTTGATTTCCATATTTTCCCAATCCGTGATGTTTCATAACTTCTTCGATAAGCTGTAATCTTAATTCAATTGTTGACTGGAAAGCACCTAATGGTACAAGAAGATTAGAAAGCACTATATTTGGACTATCCAAATCAAGTAGCGGTGGTTCATCAACTACAGTTACCCCACTTGACTTAACAAAGTTTCGCACAACTAAAGAGCTTTTAGACGCAAATGATAGTTCATTAGTTACAAATTCAAGTGCTGTATTCTTATCTGACAACATCAAATTTATAACATTAAAAATTTTTTCAAAATTACGTTCCATAGTTATTAACCAAATAAATTTGCTTGTGCTGGTTCTATAAGTTCACTTGAAACCTTTCCTAATAACGATATAAAACTATCAGGGCTAGACAAACAATCCTCTAATTTTCCCATTTTGACTAACGACACATAAAGAGCGGCAGATCTTGCCTGACAATTGAAACTTTTGTTAGGGTTAAATTCGATATCCGTAAATGCATTAAAATCAACAATATAAGCAGATAAAGATGGGGTTAGTTTAATGGCGTTAAGGTATAGCCAATCGTAAAATATTGTCTTGGGCATTAAAGGCCATGTTTTACCATTGCTAAAAAAGCCTGTTAATTCGCCACTTTCTTTTAAGCGAATGTCAGACTTTGCCTCTCTTGCAGGCATAAAAAGCAAATCTTTAAACGGGCCTCCATTCTTAAAGACTTTTGCAGCATGAAAAATATTTTCCAACGGTACTTCTTTTTTATTTTTTAGCTGAACCATTAAATTAAAAGCACTTAATTGAACTCCCAAAGGGTTATCACTTTTAGTAGAGATCTCTAAGAGAGTCAAATCTTTAAATTGCTCAAGTGCTGCTGCATGCAAAGATTTTATCGATTTTTTCTTTTGAGTCACGGCTAAACCTTTGTGCCACTCAAAATCAATTAATTTCTCTTCAACGAAAGGATATTTATTACTCGATATAAAAACAGGTCTTTGTGCCACCTCTATGATTCCTTTCCCTAATAGCTGAAGGTTGAATAAATATCACTTTCTAAGCAAGCCGTCTTTGATCTCATGCACGCATCTTAAATTTGATACAATTCGCTACACCCCACTAGTGTTTGTTTTTTCAACAAGCATTAGATTGATTCATAGGCAGCACTGACTCTTTCTTTTAGATAGGTCTTTCTGTTTAATGCCTTTGAACCGACCATGATTGCCTTTTCGATAATCCTCTCGCTCCCCATTAATACTAGTATTTCACTTGGGCGAGTTGATGCAGTATAGAGCAATGTTTGATCTATCATTTTATCTGCTTCGTTAGGTAACATAACGAAGCAATTAGGCCACTGGGAACCTTGTGATTTATGGACTGTTATTGCATAGCCAAGATGCAGTTTTTCCAATAGTTCAGCAGTGACATTAATCAAAATATTGTTTACTTCAATAACGGCAACCACACCATCTTCATCAGGTTGTTCAAACACTTCAACAATAAGCCCTAAGTCACCATTTCTAAGGTCTGCGTCTTCATCGTAGTTGTTTGCAATAACTAATACAGGGTCGCCTTTCAATAACCGTGAACCAGTTGATGTAATCCAAGGAATCCAGCCTCTTAATGAATCTTGAAAGTAAATGGCTTGTCTATCATTACCTACAGCTCCTTGAAACTTTAAATTTAGGTTGTCTACACCAAATTCGCCTTTTTTAATGGGCGATAAAACAATGCTCTGTTCAATACCACCAGACTCTTGCCAAAGTGTTATGATCCTGTCGATAGTCGGCTTTGTTTCAATCGAGCAATCACTGCTTTCCCTTAGTGCGTTTTTAGTAAGCTCTGGAAGGTCAAGCAACCCATTTCTAACTGATGTCGAAAACCTGTGTATTCCGCTTTCCTCATTTTGCCGTTTAACCTGCGTTAAGTTAAAAAATGGTATCTGAGCATCCATTAAGGCGTGAAATACCAAGCCATTACCTACAGGTGGCAATTGAGCGGTATCACCAACAAAAATGACTCTAGCAGCGTCTGGCAATATGCCAACTAGTCGATACATAGACAGAAGATCCACCATTGATGATTCATCAATGACTAATAATATTTGTTCAGGTAATTTGGGCTTGTCATCACCTAGATGCTCACCAATGAACTTTGCAATGGTATAGGCTGGATTTTGTGTACTTTCCGCCATACGTTGTGCTGCACGGCCTGCTAGAGCCACTTGATAACATTCTATCCCCTCTGAAACTCGATCATAGACACCTAAAACGGCTTTAAGTATGGTTGTTTTACCAGTACCTGCACCACCTGATATACCGCACACAGGAGATAGCACTGCACCAATAATAGCGTCTCGCTGATCATCAGTTAGGTTAAACTCCAATGTGCTTTCATAATCAGTTAATGCGGCTTGCACTAAGCCCTTCGATAAGCCTATTTCCCAGCTAGCTAGTAAGCAACCATCACCAACTTCTCTTTGATGCGCATCGACAAGAAATTGAGCAACAGATGCCTCCATCAGTGCCTTTCCATAAACTTGATAGCCATCATCTACCTGAACTAGCAGTCCTTGTTCACAAGCTATATCACCAACATTTTCTGGCGCATTCGACTTCATGAGCTTGGCATATTCACTGTGAAGTTCATCATTTGAGATTACCGTTGAGCCTGTTTTGTTTGAATGGTTAATAGCTGCATATTGAGCTATACCAGCAACAACGACTTCATCTTCCAAGGTAAAACCTAGCTTTAACGCCAATTGTGATACCTGTTCGAATGACGCACCCATTGCCACTAACAGAAATGGGTGCTCTTTAACTTTATCTATGGCCTCTTCACCGAATATTGTTACTAGTTTTTCGCCAAAACCTAGTGGTAAGTTCTGTTCTTCAAGCCAGTTAATCGTATTAAAAAGCGCCTCGCTAGGCCAACTGTCGAGTAGGTCTTTAACACGGTTTTCTGTCATACCAGCGATGTTTAGTAGTGCTTCTGAGTCCTGCGTTTCAATAAGGTGCGCTAGTTTTTTAAGTCGAACAAGTCGGTTTGCAATAACACTGCCGATACCTTTGATGTTGTTGCTTATCCAGCGAGATAAAATTCTGCCTGATGGCCTTAAAAATTTAATGTTTCCCGCATCAATGGTGTATTCACTTAATGAAAAGTCATTTATGGTAAAATGATTAAGACGTTCTTTACCTGATACTTCCCATAAGCTACCTGCTGTAGCCGTATCTTTGGCGTGCTCTGGAAACTTAACAACTGTTGTTTTATCTCGCTTTTTGATCGAACCATCAGTATTGATAAGATCAACTGTTGTGTAAGAGTTTGCTCGTTGCTTTTTAACTTGAATAATTTGGCGTAGATGGACAACTTCATTCATAATTTGAATCCTGCTGCACCAGATTGAATTAACATTTGCTGCTTTTTAAACTTGGTCAGTTCACGTTGAAGTTGCCTATTTTCAGCTTCTAATTCTGCAATCCGTTGTGACAGTGCATTGTTGCTCACTGACACCATACCAGATTGCTTTTCAGCTCTTTCTCTTGCAGATTCATGAGATTTTTTATCCTCATCAATTTTGCGAAACCAATAACTATCTGCTTCTTCAATAAGCGATCTTACAGCCTTGTTTTGTGTACACACTGACTTAGCGAAGCCAAGTTCTTCAGCTAATACTCTACGGTTTATTTTTCCGCTATATTCGTACTCATGCCAATCTCTAGCTGCATTGCGCTCATCAACCCAAGCTTGTACTAACTTGATATTTTCTTGGGCAATCTGTTGTCCGTTTTTCCCTTTGATCATCTTCTATCAACCTCAGGTAAAGGCTTATCAAGCTGTTTATTTAAAAGCTTCATATCAACATTAGGCATCATATAAGCGTTATGTTGCCAACGGACAAACTGTTCTAGCAATTTTTCGTTTTGCTTTTCTAAACGTTCAACTTTAGCTTCAAGCGTTGCTATTTGTTGTTTAGCAAAATCAAGCGTTATGTCTTTTTCTTCATCTTTTACTGACTCTTTAAGGCTACCTTTTCTATCGTTGAATGCTTCTACTAAAGCAGGGTAGGAAAGCAGTGTATGCCTACTAATCTTTTCTTCTCCAAGCACCTTTGCAAGCTGCTCAGCAAAACTATTCCATGTTAACTTTCCTGACCATTTATCAAGTTCGTGAAGTGCTAGCGGAAGTGTTTTCTCAGTAATTATTTTTTTAGGCATTTTCGATCCCCAATAACATTGCTACTTCAGATTCTTCAACAAGATCTTGATTACTTGCGGTTATATCTAAATCATTTTGTTCAAGTGCTCTTTTTACAGGGCTAGGATCATGTTTTGGTGGAATCCATAAGATCGCACCTTCTGGTGTATCTTCGGATTCGAGCCGCCCACGTTGTGTGCGAATATGAGCCAGTTTCCAACCTAAATGAGAAACCCATCTATCTGCGCCAAAAACACTGTCAGCTTCATCTTCAGTTGCTTTGTTGAATTGAGATTCAACCTGTTTCTCAAGTCGAATTATACGCTCTAGTGTTTTAGGCATACCTTTAATGCACGCATGCTCTTTACATGTCATGCATTCCCCACCTTTTGTACAAGGTGACATTGCATAATCATGAACACACATACCATATTCGGTAACATCTGCTATACCAATTCGATTTACACCTAAATCTTTATAGCTAACAGGTAAATTCAGTTTAATTGCTTCTAACGCTGTTGGTCTTTCATTATATTCAAGGATGCTTCTAGCTTGTTGCTCACGTTCATCTTCTGTGCGTAAATCATAATGGCGATTATCATTAATACGACTACGGCCAGCCCATCTTGCTAGCTGCCACGCATCCATACCACCACGCTCAGCATTAGTCGATAACCAAACTCTTATCTGATGTGATGTTAAACGAATATCGTTGCCATCTTCATCGACATAGCCCATACGCTGGAATAATGTTTTAGGTGGATTTTTAAGCTTGTCTCGGATCGCTAATTGAGCATTAAGTTCATTAACACTTGGCAAACGCCATGAAAATTCCCTGACTTTAAAATCATTGTGAAACTCACGGTCTCTTATCAATACTAAAGATTCCCAAATCGGACGTTGAATAGAAGGTAGGTTAGGCCAGTCTTCAGTTTGATATTTCGAAGCAACAAATTTCGCTAGTTCTTCATAGGTAGGCTCCCCTTGAGCGCGAAGTTTTTGAACCCACTTAGTATTTTTTGCACCAACCATATTCCACGCAGTTACACCGCTGAATTGGCTCGTTTTATCTTTCATTCTAGTGATAGAGTCTTGCGTGAAACTCATTGCATGAGCAAATTGATAGGCATTTAATGGTTTATTTTCTGCAAAGTCATCAGATGTACAACACTCAGCATGGCGCATGAACATGCTGGGGTTATCGAATGCATGCTTTGCTGCTTCTCTTGCAGGTTTTCCTATCTCCATTAATCTGCTATGTGCTTCTATTACTGTTTGCTCTAGTGCTTCTGGAACCCATTTGATCGTGTGACCAAAACCTTTTTCTGCATACCACCTCACACCAAGCACACCATTTTCACCACGATGCAAACAATCAACAGTTAGTTCTACCAGCTCTCCAGCTCTACCAGGAGCAAACATCAATAATGTAATGACACTTGACCAATATTTATCTTCCAAGGTTTCTGCCTTAGCAAAGCAATCAGCTAAGGCAAGCATCTGGTGCATACTAGGGCAACGAGTGTCTTGCCATTTTCGTGACTCTTCATCTGTTCGCTCAGCTTTAGTTCCCACTTTAGGCCACGGGTTTGTCCACGATTGAAGGGCAGGTACAAATCGCTTTTTCCGAATAAACTCAAGCAAAATCTCTATTTGATATCCGACCTTATTTCTTCGATCTTTATTAGTAACTCTCTGCTTAGTAATTGTTTCTATTTCACTAATCACTAAACCATCAGTTTTCAAAACGTTTGCAACACCATGCACTTCAACTAAAGCATCATGTAACATACGCAGTGCAACCATTTTATTTGTTACACTCGATACTGCTTTAATACTTTGGTTATAACGAATGTAGGCTTTAGCAAAAGATAAAAATGGCTCATCCAACGGTTCAAAATTCGCAGGGTTCGACTTTTCTCTGTATTTAGAGAAAGTCATCGCTATTGAACGGTTTTTCTGTTTATGCTGCCAGTTGTTACTTTGCCACCCACCTTGTTCATCATAGAGTGTTAATTGGTTTTTACAGTGCTCAATAAAGCTATCTAAATTTTGCTTGGCGCTTATTTCATGCCTTGGTTGGAAATGAATAATATCAGCCATTTGCACACTCCTCTTCAGATAGATCTTGTTTGCACATTATTATTATCTGCTGAACGGCCAATAAAAGCCTGTCAGTGGATTGGATGACATTGTTTGATATACCAAGGTCTTTTTGTTTTTCTCTTTCAGCTAAGATTTCATTGAGAACCTCTTCATGAGGTGCTTCAATCCAAGGTTCAAAACTTGAGCAGGTATAACAAGCTCTATATCCAGAAGCACAAAAAGCATAAGTTCCGCAGCTACCTACGTTTTCAGACTTGCCATTCTTTACTCGGCTATTCGGGTCATTTGCTCTAACTGCATCACGCTCTGATGCAATCAATTTCCCTGAAAAAGCTTGAGCTAAAGGCGCAAGCATAGGAGCCATTACTTCATCAATTTGCTTTGCTGTTTCTTCAGTATTTTCTGTATACACACCAATGTTTTGCGTATCGGTGTGATCTAGCGCAGCAGCTAGTGCAACACCACTAATCCCTCTTCGAGCTAAATTCGTTCCCTTTGTATATCTAAAGCGAGAGGCTGTGAAGTTAATGTAATCACCCGTCCTTTCAGAGCAGGCTGTATTTTTAATCGCTACTCCACGTAATAATTCATATGCTGAGTCAGCAGCCATGTGCAAATAATCTGGCGTTTTAGAAAGCCTTGTTTCTAGGTCTTCTGCACTTGATAACCTCTTGACTCTTGCTTCTTCTATAAAAATAGGTATTTGCTCACGTTGTGAAGTTGATAGTTTTTCCCTCAATCGAGATTCAACATATTGAATTGATTGGTTGCGCTGGTTGTGAAGCAGAAGGTATAAATCTTCATTAATTGGCAGTGGTGTAAATTGCTCCCTAAAGCCTACACCACGCTGTTTAGCTCTAGGACAATTGATAACATAGTCGTTACCACTTGAATCTTCCCTAACAATTAAATCAACTGAACGTAAAGAGCGGATTTGAACATATCTGCGACCAGTTAAGACCAACGCCATAAAACAGCTATATTCTGTTAATTTAAGAGTTCCCTTAGTAAAGGCATTTGATGCCCAGTCAATCAAAGCTCCCAGCTCGTTATGCGTTAAAGGGCCTGAATATGGGCAAGCACCTTTAACAGCATTACCTTTTGGGTTTCCTTTTAATGTTAGCTCTTCTAAGTAATCAGCTACTTCCTTGCTGATACCGCTAACCCCCCATTCATGCCAAGCTAATAGAAACCCCTTGAGTGCTCCTAACTTGTACTCAGTATCTGAATCAAATGACGCTCGGTAATTTGTTAAGCCTTGTAATGTTAGCTTGCCTTCTTTTGTGGCCTTCATGTAGGCATTGAAGCGATTAAACATATTGAAAGTATGCATAGCCGAGAGTTCTTCAGCGTAACGACACAAAGCCTTCCTAAACCCTTCTTCCGTTTCTGGTTCAAGAGCGGTCAAACGCTGGAAGTTAATCACTGTTGAACCATCTAGCCTCCATTCAATATCCGAGAAATAAAATGGATAACCACTTTTCGTTGTATGTTGACTGGCTAATGCCTTGCTCTTTTTTAATTGCATACTAGTTATCCTTCTTAGCTCGGTTAGTCCAGTGATCCATATCCTCTCGCATAACCCGATCAGCTTCTTCTCGGATGTGTCTCAAGTTATATGTTTCGGCAGTTTTATCTGAACTCCAACCATTCAGCTCTTTACGGATCTGAATTTCTTTCTTTTCATTAATAGGCTTAATTTTAGGATTTTCCTTGGCGGCTTTATTAACTGCGTCAATCTTCTTTGAAAGCTTATAGTTGAAATTGTGGCGGAAGCCGTGACGGGTAATTTCTTCAAGCATTTCTGGATGGATTGCAACCGCAGGTTTTAGAACTCTATTAACAAAAGTGCTATTCGAGATGGGGCTACCGTGGTATTTGCCATGTTTATGCGTGACAAATACGTATGGGTGCTTTCTAGCCGCTGGTATTTTTGCTCTTCCACCCATGATGTACTCACGCAACCTATCTGTGATAGCTTTAAAAATAGGAATTGTGCGCTCATTGGTTTTCGCCACAGGCTGTTTCTTACGAGGATCTTCAATGGCATCATGCCTACGAACAACTGATAATTTTCCTTTTTGAAAATCAATATCTTGAATCTGCAAAGCCAGTATTTCTCCAGCACGCATCCCTGTAGCTTCCATCACCTCAAATATCACTGCGTTCCGAAACTTAACATCTTCACCTTTAAATGGATTATCAAGTGATGTCTCTTTAACAATACTTAAAATTCGTTCAAACGCTTTAGGAGGCGGGGCTTTAGTATTCGGATCAGCAGTCAGCCCTTTCCTACCACTACCTTTAGGCTTATTCGCTAACAGTAAGCTTTTCATGGCTTCAATATTATTTGAAACCTCTTCTTCAATTAATTTTGTCTTAAGAATTGTTCTTGCTAAAAACTCTAGGTAGGAAGAGACTTGGCTCATTCGGTTTGCTGCATGACCCTTAGATACCTTTTGTATCGGTGCTATGCTAGCTGTCGATGCTGAAGCGAACTTAACAACATTCTTCTCGGATGCTTTTAGCCACTTCTTCAAACTTCTCGTATCTAATGTGCAATGATCACGTATTGAATAAACATCTTTGTCAGTCAAAAAATGACCTAGTTCAAACTCAGAGATAAGATCTCGATCATTTATGTTTTCCCAAAGCTTTAAATGAATCAAATGACCGAGTGAATTGGATATTGCAGATTGTGTATGTGATGTTCTTAGCTTTTCCGTAACATATAATGTCACCCAATAATTAGGTGATCCATTTTCGTCCATTAAGATCGGATACCGCTCACCGTTACTAAAAATCAGATTTCTAATTTTCGACATTGAACACCTCTTTACCAACACTTTATTTATGTATAGTACCTAGCGTCATTATCGTCAACATAAAATATAAAGAAAATAAAAAAGGGCTTGCAAAAGCAAGCCCTTAATGATTTTAATCTACAGATTTTATTTATGTATTCCTCAAAACGGGATATCATCATCCCAATCACCGCCTAAATCAGGTGTAGTATTTTGTGGCTGTGGCGTTGGCGCTGGGCGCTGTGCTGGAGCTGGTTGTTGAAAACCACCTTGCTGCTGCGCAGGAGCAGCTTGCTGATATCCACCTTGTGCAGGTTGGTGAGCTGGCGCTTGTTGGAAGCCACCTTGTGCTTGTTGGGCAGGCTGCTGAGCTGGCGCTTGAGGCTTAGGCGTGTAAGCAGGCTTTTGCGCTTGAGCTGGTTGTTGGAAACCACCTTGAGCTTGTTGCTGCTGACCATAACCACCTTGAGCTTGCTGAGGAGCACTTTGTTGCGGCGCGTTACCGTAACCTTGGTTCATGCCACCTTGCTGACCACCACCTTGACCGCGGCTATCAAGCATTTGCATTTCCATCGCATTGATTTCAGTTTTATAGCGATCTTGACCTGTAGTCTGATCTTGCCATTTACTGGTTTGCAATTTGCCTTCTAAATAAACTTTAGAACCTTTCTTTAGGTATTCGCCAGCAACTTCAGCTAAACGACGGTACATGACGATATTGTGCCACTCGGTGCGCTCTTGCTGCTGACCCTGTTGGTCTTTCCAAGTTTCACTTGTAGCTACAGTAAAGTTGGCTACGGCATTACCGTTTGGCATGTAACGAACTTCAGGATCTTTACCTAAATTACCAACCAAAATTACTTTATTTACACCACGACTGGCCATCGAAAATCTCCTGCGATTTTATCTATTATCTAATCTAAATTACAAAACTGAGCGATCAAAACGATCTAATTGACAGAGCCTAACACAGCTCGCGCTTCACTCAAATCGAATTGATCATCAACTTTCAAATAAGCTGCTCTCTCTTCCATGACGACAATGGCTTCTGCTACCCCAGATAGCTGTGATAGCTGGGTTGCCATGTCTTTCGCCTGATTTCTATCTTTAACTTGTGCCTCAAGGGTATAGCTTTTTAGCAGTACGGGTTTTTCCATGCCTATGGTTAATAATAACCAAATAAACATCAGTCCAAGTGCCACATAAAATACCCCTGCAGCGCCAACCAGCTGATAAGCTCCGCCACCTAGCATACCGCCACAAAATGCCCCTAAAAATTGGCTAGTGGAATAAACGCCCATAGCTGAGCCTTTATCGCCCACCGGACAAAATTTAGCAATTAAACTAGGCAATGACGCCTCAAGATAATTAAAACCAGTGAAAAATAACACCACAGCGGCACTTAATACCCAGAGGTTATCAGCATAAGATCCCATAGCTGCCAATGCCAGCATCATGATCATTAGTGATATTTGGAACATGGTTTTAGTGTTGTTACGTTTAACACCAATAATAATTAACGGCACCATTAAGAAAAACGCGCCGATAAAGGCTGGGAAATACAGCATCCAGTGTTTTTCTTTTACTAAACCTGCATCCACTAAATCTAATGGCAAGGCCACAAATACGGCGGTAAGCACTAAATGCAAAATAAAAATCCCTGCATCGAGTCTGAACAGTTGCGGGTCCATTAACATACGCTTTAATTTAGTGGGCGTAGCAACAGTATCGCCTTTGGGCGCTTGTGAGACTGGGTTAGGTACCAACACCTGCACAATGATCATGCCCACTACCGCTAAGATCGCGGTTAAAAAGAATAGCCCTTCTAAACCTGCATATTGGGCCACTATCGGCCCTGCAAGCAATGACAATGCAAACGAGAAACCAATACACATGCCAATAATAGCCATCACTTTAGTGCGTTGCTCATCGCGGGTTAAATCGGCGGCCAGCGCTAACACTGCAGCGGCAATAGCACCCATCCCTTGAATGGCTCGGCCAAGCACAACCCCATAAATATGATCTGACATTGCAGCAACCACGCTACCTATAGCAAACACCACCAGCCCAGCCAAAATAATCGGCTTACGGCCATATTTATCTGACAACATGCCCATGGGAATTTGTAACACTGCTTGGGTCAAGCCATAAGCACCGATAGCGATACCCACCCATAGAGGTGAAAAACCCTCTAAATGTTGACCGTAAAGCGCGAATACGGGCATGATCATGAATAAGCCCATCATTCGTAAACCAAACACGCTGGCTAACGAAAATGCGACTTTCTTCTCAATGCCTGATAATCCATTGTTGGCCATTCAGTTGCCCTTAAATTGTGTATCTATAGAAAAATGCGAGTTGCGCATATTATCACAGCGTTCTAATTTAGCTCAAAAGGAATAATGAACCAACAGGCAACTGTTTGTCGTATTTGTTAATAAGGTTAAACAAACAGGTTATAATGTGTTTTATATCCCAGTCGTTTTTTTATGGTTTCAGCCGCCATTAGTCTGGCTCCCTGGGTACATTTAGTGTCACCAATACTGTATAAAACACTGTATAAGCTAGTTAATTAACGATACACTAACGGCTATTTACTAAGCTAACTCAAATTTTGCTACTTTGACAAGGTAGCTAAAACAACCTCTAGAGTGATGAATGGATACCATTGAAATTCGCGGTGCACGAACCCACAATCTTAAAAACTTTGATTTAACCATCCCCCGAGACAAACTTATTGTCATCACAGGTTTATCTGGCTCAGGTAAGTCATCGTTAGCCTTT
The DNA here is from genome assembly GCF_041469325.1 of Shewanella sp. 10N.286.51.B8. Taxonomy (NCBI): domain Bacteria; kingdom Pseudomonadati; phylum Pseudomonadota; class Gammaproteobacteria; order Alteromonadales; family Shewanellaceae; genus Shewanella; species Shewanella sp. 10N.286.51.B8. The sequence continues at coordinate 101,037 of NZ_JBFRKG010000023.1, read as the reverse complement.
GATACCTTATATGCCGAAGGCCAGCGCCGTTATGTTGAGTCACTATCAGCCTATGCGCGCCAGTTTTTAAGTTTGATGGAAAAGCCTGATGTGGATCATATCGAAGGCTTAAGTCCTGCAATTTCAATTGAGCAAAAATCCACATCCCATAATCCACGCTCAACCGTGGGTACCATCACTGAGATTTATGATTATCTTAGACTGCTGTTTGCCCGTGTTGGTGAGCCGCGCTGCCCAACCCACGGCCAAGCATTAACCGCGCAAACGGTCAGCCAAATGGTAGATAAAGTATTGGAACTGCCTGAAGGCAGTCGCCAAATGCTATTAGCTCCCGTGGTCAAAGCCCGTAAAGGTGAACATGTAAAATTACTCGAAAGTTTGGCTGTTCAAGGTTATGTGCGCGCCAGAATTGACGGTGAGGTTTGTGATTTATCCGATCCGCCAACCCTTGAGCTACATGTTAAACACACCATTGAAGTGGTGGTTGATCGCTTTAAAGTGCGTGATGATTTAAAGCAGCGCTTAGCAGAGTCTTTTGAAACGACGTTAGAGTTATCAGGCGGTATTGCTATTATTGCCGACATGGCCGGAGAAGCAGACGAGTTGATGTTCTCGGCTAACTTTGCCTGTCCATATTGTGGCTACTCCATGGCAGAGCTTGAGCCACGTATTTTCTCATTCAATAATCCCGCTGGCGCTTGTCAAACCTGTGATGGTTTAGGTGTGCAGCAGTACTTTGATGCAGAAAGAGTGATTGCCAATAGCGAGCTGTCATTAGCAGGCGGGGCGATTAGAGGCTGGGATAAACGTAATTTCTATTACTTTCAAATGCTCAGCTCCTTAGCTGAACATTATAAATTTGATGTCGAAACCCCCTTTGAGCAGTTAAGCGCTAAAGTACAAAAAATTATTCTATCTGGCTCAGGTAAGCAAAACATTGCCTTTAAGTACATTAACGATCGTGGTGATGTGGTTATTCGTAATCATCCATTTGAGGGGATCCTCAATAATATGGATCGCCGCTACCGCGAAACTGAAAGTAACTCGGTACGTGAAGAGCTATCAAAGTTTATTAATACCCAATCCTGTAAAAGCTGTGACGGCTCGCGTTTGCGTGAAGAAGCCCGTAACGTATTTATTGGCGAGTTAAACTTACCGCAGCTGACTCAGTGGTCCATCGGTGAAGCCATGAGCTATTTCACTGAGATTAAATTCGAAGGGCAAAAAGCGCAGATCGCTGAAAAAATTCTTAAAGAAGTTGGCGATCGTTTAGGCTTCTTGGTCAATGTCGGCCTTAACTACCTAAGCTTAGACCGCTCAGCAGATACTTTATCAGGGGGTGAAGCCCAGCGTATTCGCTTAGCCAGTCAAATTGGTGCCGGCCTTGTGGGCGTAATGTACGTGCTGGATGAACCTTCAATTGGCTTGCATCAGCGCGATAACGAACGTTTACTGCAAACGCTAATACACCTGCGTGATCTCGGTAATACCGTGATTGTGGTTGAGCATGATGAAGACGCAATTCGCATGGCTGATCATGTGATTGATATTGGCCCCGGCGCAGGCGTTCACGGCGGCGAAATCATTTGCTCTGGGCCTCTGCAGGCCATTCTCGACTGTAAAGAGTCTGTCACTGGCCAATATATTTCTGGCACCAAGCAAATCCACATTAGTGATAAACGCACCCCAATGGATCCGAAAAAAGTCATTGAGCTATGCGGCGCCACTGGTAATAACCTTAAAAATGTCGACTTAACCATTCCTATTGGTTTATTTACCTGTATTACTGGGGTATCAGGTTCGGGTAAATCAACCTTAATTAACGACACCTTTTATAAAATTGCCCACAGAATGCTAAACGGCGCTACCATTGATGAGCCAGCAGCCCATAAAAGCATTACCGGCATGGAGCAATGCGATAAGGTGGTTGATATTGATCAAAGCCCAATCGGGCGAACACCGCGTTCAAATCCTGCTACTTACACCGGCATATTTACCCCTATTCGTGAATTATTTGCTGCAACTCAAGAGTCTCGAAGCCGCGGTTACTTACCGGGTCGCTTCTCTTTTAACGTTAAAGGTGGCCGCTGTGAAGCCTGTCAGGGTGATGGCTTAATAAAGGTTGAGATGCACTTTTTACCAGATGTGTATGTGCCTTGTGATTCCTGTAAAGGTAAACGCTATAACCGCGAAACCTTAGATGTTAAATACAAGGGCAAAAATATTCACGAAGTGCTGCAAATGACCATTGAAGAAGCGCGTGTTTTCTTTGATCCAATCCCTGCGATCGCAAGAAAACTGCAAACCTTAGTGGATGTAGGCTTGGCGTATATTTGTTTAGGTCAAAGTGCGACAACACTGTCCGGTGGTGAAGCTCAACGAGTGAAGTTAGCAAAAGAGTTATCCAAACGTGATACCGGCAAAACCTTATACATTCTTGATGAGCCCACTACAGGCTTGCACTTTGCTGATATTCAGCTGCTACTAGATGTACTGCATCGCTTAAAAGCCAAAGGCAACACCATAGTGGTCATTGAGCATAATCTTGATGTGATTAAAACGGCAGATTGGCTAGTGGATCTAGGCCCTGAAGGCGGCTCCGGCGGCGGCACTATTTTGGCAAGCGGAACCCCTGAAGAGGTGGCAAAACATAAAACCTCCCATACTGCACGCTTTTTAAAGCCGCTATTGACCAAGAAGGCTGCGGCCCCAAAAGGTGTCGCTAATAAAGGTGTCACCAATAAAAGTAGCGTGAAGAAAACTCCAGCAAAGAAGGCCACTAAAGCCAAATAGCGATTACACTGTTAGTAATTGCACAGAATACACCTGCTGCGGTATGCGCACCATTGAGTTAGTTTACTCATCAAGCCAGAGGGATATAAATGGAATTTTACCAAAATACTCTGGCTTATTTATCCTCGGTATTAGCATCATTTCTGCAAAAATATCATGTTCAAAAACCACCCTGTTTCACTGTGTCGATTAGATTGACGCCAGTGGCATTGTGTTTTTTGCTAAGCGGCTGCGCTTCGCAAAACTGTGGAAATGACACTTCCAGTCAATGGGCTGATAAAAATCAACTCATCGAAGATATTCGCATATTAACCAGTGATGATTTGGCTGGCCGTAAAACCAATACCATAGGTGCAGAAAAAACCCGCCAATACCTAAGTGCGCGCTTTATTGAACTGGGGTTATCACCTTGGCAAAAAGAATTTATGCTGCCATTTGTTTATCGGCAAAACTTTGCTGATAAACAGGGTATTAACCTCATTGCCACGATTAAATCAAAGCAAGCATCCCAGCGCTGGCGCATTATTACCGCCCACTATGACCATTTAGGCAGTCGTGGCAGTAAAGTCTTTGCTGGGGCTGATGATAATGCTTCAGGCATTGCTGCAATGTTAGCGATTGCAAAGCAATGGCAGCAAGATGGCGATCCGGCGGTTAACTTAATGCTAGTTGCCACCGATGCTGAAGAGCCGGGGTTATTTGGCTCATACGCGCTAGTTCAGCAACTGTTAACACTGCCAGATATGCAGCTAGAAATGTCGCTAAACTTAGACATGATTGGCCACCCTTCTAGACCCAAAGCCATTTATATTGAAGGGGAGCAAAATGTATCTCAATTTAAGCAGATAAAACACCAGCTCCAAGACTATAATAATCTATGTGTGAGACAGAGTCGTTCAAGGCTAAATGATGGCAGTATGCTCAAAATTAATTGGCTGCGAGCATCAGATCATTACCCGTTCCACAAAGCTGGTATTCCTTGGCTCTATTTAGGCGTGCCAACCCATAAGCAATATCACACTGTTGAAGACACCTTAGATACTATCGATATTAACTTTTTAGCAGCAGTCACTGAAACGGCATTCACGCTACTTAAACTGGATAAACAGCGCATCATTGTAAAGCGCTAGAAATTGAGCACTAAGGCGATTACTGCAACTGCATTTGCGAAAAGGCTTGTTTATCCGCTATAAAAAATGGATTAAATGAATCACGGCCATAAAACAACCGTTTCTGATTTAATTACGTCAAAAGTTACTTAGTTAATCGCTCAGTAAGCGCTACAATAATCAGGCCAATTTTAGTTATTTGTTAAAATTAGATAGTCAACGAGGCCAAAGCTTGCTATAATATCGCCCCTTTGACGCGGGAAATCGACACGGGGTTGATTTTCTGTCTGTGAAACTCTAGTACGAATGCCAATAACTTCGTACGCATCCACAAGGCTACAACTCAATGTCATCCGATGAAAGAACTTTCCGCGAACTTGGTTTATCCGAGAATTTGCTTCGTGCCCTTGACGATCTAGGTTACGAAAAACCAACTCCAATTCAGTCTGCTAGTATCGATCCTTTAATGGAAGGTAAAGATATTTTAGGCCAAGCTCAAACAGGTACAGGTAAAACAGGTGCTTTCGCACTGCCTTTACTAAGTAATGTTGACCAAAAGCTGAATGCTCCTCAAATCCTAGTGCTTGCACCAACACGTGAACTTGCTGTTCAGGTTGCTGAAGCATTTGGTAGCTACGCTAAACACATGAAAGGCTTCCATGTACTACCTATTTATGGTGGTCAAAGCATGCATCAACAATTAAGTGCGCTACGTCGTGGCCCACAAGTTGTTGTTGGTACGCCAGGTCGTGTAATGGACCACATGCGTCGTGGCACTCTTAAACTTGATGCACTACAAGCACTTGTTCTTGATGAAGCTGATGAAATGCTAAAAATGGGCTTCATCGATGATATCGAATGGGTTCTTGAGCACAAACCAAAAGACAGTCAACTTGCCCTTTTCTCTGCGACTATGCCAGAGCAAATCAAGCGCGTTGCGAACAAGCACTTAAACAACCCTGTTCACATTAGTATTGCTGCTAGCCATACTACTGTTGAGTCAATTGATCAGCGTTATGTTCAAGTATCACAACACAACAAACTTGAAGCGTTAGTACGTGTTTTAGAAGTTGAAAATACTGAAGGTATTATCATCTTCGTACGTACCCGTAACAGCTGTGTTGAACTTGCTGAAAAACTTGAAGCGCGTGGCTATGCATCTTCACCATTACACGGTGATATGAACCAACAAGCTCGTGAACGTGCTGTTGACCAACTTAAACGCGGCAAGTTAGACATCCTAATTGCTACTGACGTTGCGGCCCGTGGTCTTGACGTTGAACGTATTGGTCACGTAGTTAACTACGATATCCCATATGATTCAGAAGCTTATGTACACCGTATTGGCCGTACAGGTCGTGCTGGTCGTACTGGTATGGCAATTCTTTTCGTTACCAACCGTGAAATGCGTATGCTTCGCACTATCGAGCGTGCAACGAACAGCCGTATCTCGCCAATGAAAGTACCTAGCCCTGAAACTGTTGCTGAGCGTCGTTTATCACGCTTAGGTGAGCAAATCCAAGAAACCGTTAACGGTGACTTAGATTTCATGAAAAATGCAGTGGCTCAGTTATGTCAGCAGCTTGAAATTGACACTGACTTACTCGCAGCAGCATTACTTCAACAAGTACAGGCTGAGCGTCCATTACAACTTCCTGCGATTCAAGAGCGTCAACGTGATTCACGTGACCGTGATGATCGTGGTCCTCGCGACGCTGGTCGTGAGCGTCCTCGTCGTGATTCACGCGGCAGCCGTCCATTGCCAACAAGCTTTGGTAGCGCTGAAGGCCTGAAAGATAAGCCTGATGTTAAAATGTGCCGTTACGTAATCGATGTAGGTCGTGATAACGGTGTTGGTGTAGGTAATATCGTTGGCGCCATCGCTAACGAAGCAAACATTGACAGCCAGTTCATTGGTCAAATTCAATTATTTGATCAAGTTACTTCAATTGACTTGCCAGACGGCATGCCAAAAGATGTACTAGGCCACTTAAGAAAAGTACGTGTTTGCGGTAAAGCATTAAACATTCGTGAAGCGAGTGATGCCTCTTTCCCAGCTGAAGCACCACGTCGTCCACGTAGTGACCGTCCTCGTAGCGACCGCCCTCGTGGTGATCGTCCACGTAGTGACCGCCCTCGTAGCGACCGTCCACGTAAGCCACGTGACAGCGAGTAAATACTTGCAGTCCAACTAACGTTGGTTTAACGCATAAAAATGGAGCCTTGTGGCTCCATTTTTTATGGCTGAAATAAAACTCATCCTACAAGCACTAATAACGCTAAAGTTATTGCGATAAACGCTTTGGTCTTAAACGCTTTCGCCTTCGACATGGGCTTGCCGCTTTTGCTTGTTGCCCACATACAAGGGCCATAGTTGCATGGTAAACACAGCGCCAACAATCAATACAATCCCCAGCAGCGACCACAGATCAATCACATCAACCTTAAACACCTCAGGCCACCAGCCTAAATACACCACTAAAGCGTTAACGCTAAAACTGAGCACTGGCGTCAGCGCGAGCATGGCACTCACTTGCGCCGTGGGCCAGTACTTCATCGCCTGACCAAAACAGCCATAAGCAATTAAGGTATTGATGGCACAAAAACCGACGATCAACCAATGGCTGCTATCCATAAGCCCAAAGTGACTAAACTCGCTAAAAGGCGCCATCACAAGGATCCCTAAGCCATAGATACATAGCAACACATTATTGGGTGTTAGCTTAGTAAACAATGACTTTTGCAGTAAGGCATAACTCGTCCACGACAACACTGAAAACTGCACAATCAGCACCCCAAATAGAATTTGACTGCTATTTTCTGCCGACACATCAAGGCTTGGGTGAAAGAACAGCAACACCCCTAATGCCAGAGCTGCAAAACAGCTTAGCTGCACCGCCGTGAGCCGCTCTTTAAAAAACAGTGCGCCACCAAAGGCTAAAAAGAACGGTGCAGTTTGAAAGTTAAGTTGCGCAGTACCTGGTGATAAGTAATCCAGTGAATACACAAAAGAGGTGTAATTGAGCATCAGTAAAATACCTGCAGCAGCAAGCTTTAGCCAATCACCCCCCTGTAGTTGACTAAATTGCTTCAAATTACCAAAGCGCCATAGCAGAATAAAGGTCACCACAAAGGCCACTAAAAACCTAAACCAAGTTAACGTAACCGGATCAATAAACCCTCCGGATAACTTAAGCGCTATGGGTAATATCCCCCAAAACACAACGGCAACGCTGACAAACATAAGACCTAAACGGGTATGGCTCACAAGATATTCGCTCTTTAATGGTAAAGCTGCAGAAAATTCATTCTAAAGAGCTATGCCAATAAAGCCAATGGCGAATAGCGAGTTTAATTTGCCTCAGTATTCGCTATACAGGATTAAGAGTTTAGCCGCCTGATAAGCATGGAAATCTGCCTTAATACAGGTAAAATAGCCGCCATAAAAATACCTAACTATCCTTATCAATAAAGGATATCTCCCTACACTCAATTTCTTAAGGAATACTGGCCATGAGTCTTGCTGATTCAGTTCTCGCTATCAATAACGATTTGCCGATCCGAACCGATAAGCCAGTACACAGCGGTAAAGTTCGCAGTGTATATTGGTTAACTGAGGCTGATAGCCGCCGCTTAATTGCCGATAAAGGCTATAACGTGCCAGCTGATACCCCATTAGCGATAATGGTGATCAGCGATCGCATTTCAGCATTTGATTGTATTTTTCATGGTGAAGGTAATTTACAGGGCATTCCAGGTAAAGGGGCGGCACTTAACGCTATCTCTAATCATTGGTTTAAGTTGTTTGCTGAAAATGGTTTAGCCGATAGCCATATTCTTGATATCCCACACCCATTTGTATGGATTGTGCAAAAAGCGCGTCCAATTAAAGTTGAAGCGATTTGTCGTCAATACATTACCGGTTCAATGTGGCGCGCTTATGCCAAAGGCGAACGCGAATTTTGCGGTATCACACTGCCTGAAGGGTTAACCAAAGATCAAAAACTACCAGAGTTATTGATAACCCCTTCAACCAAAGGCATTTTAACCGGTATTCCAGGTGTGCCTGAGCAAGATGATGTCAACATTAGCCGCGCCGATATTGAAGCCAACTACCAAGCCTTTGGCTTTGAAAAACCAGCCGATATCGACTTATATGAAGTATTATTAAAGCAAGGCTTTAAGGTCATCTCAGATGCGCTAGCCACCCACGACCAAATGTTTGTCGATACTAAATTTGAATTTGGCTACGTCAATGACAAAGACGGTAACTCCAAACTGATTTACATGGATGAAGTGGGCACACCAGACTCGTCACGTATTTGGGATGGCGCAGCGTATCGTGATAGCAAGATTGTTGAAAACTCCAAAGAAGGCTTTCGTCAATTTCTGCTCAATCATTTTGACGATGCCGATATTCTGCTTAACAAAGATAGAATGCCTGAGCGTGAAGCCCTCGCCCGTGATAACGACTTACCATTAGATGCGATGATGAATGTCTCTCGCACATACACTGGCGTGGCAGAAAAGGTAACCGGCACTAGCATCTCGCTACCTGACAACCCAAAAGCGGATATTATTAACGTTTTAGCCGAGCAATATGACTTAATCGACTAATCCTAAATCCACACATAAAACGAAAAAGGCGCTTAATGCGCCTTTTTACTATCTACTGATTAACCACAACATTTTGGTTAACGCCATTGTCTAGAAATACTTAATCCAGCCCTGTTTACTTTGATGCTTGTACTGACTAAACCACTTAGTTGGAAAGTACAACAGCAGCGCCAATATCACCGTCACCGCCCACACCCAGCTTATATCGGTAAAGCCATATAAATCGCCATAGTTAGGCCCAATGACATTAACGGCAAAGCGGTACATAAACAGTAATAAATATAAGTGCACAATATAGAAAAACATTGGCGCTGATCCAAAGGTTGATAACACTTTACCATAGCGCGGGTTCAGCTTTTCAAGCGTCCGTAAACACAATAATGTGCCGCCAAGAGTCACCAGTAAAAAGTCCAATGAAGGTGGATATTTGGTTAAGTTAAATACCGACTTTAATGTCATTACTAGGGTTTCACCTTGCTGCCAATCAAGTGTTTCGCCGTAAATATTAAAACCGCGTAAGACTGCAAAAATCGCAAAGCAGCTTAAGCCAAGCCCAATGAGCAGGTTATGACGTTTGTTATCATCAAAGCTTGCACTGTAAATCGGTGCTATCACATAGCCTAACAAAATCACCCCAATCCAAGGTAGTACCGGATAACTGGCTCTAATGCCGATAAAGTCATTGGTTAAGATATTGCCGCGGTCATGCAATATGGCCCATAACGTATAACCCCACTCCCCTGGCGAGAAGCTAATGGGCGTAAGCATGTTATGACCAAATACGATCACTAAGCCAATAAGCCCAAGCCAAAATCTTGGTAAGCCGATTAATAACGCTAGCGCCAACATACTGATGCCAATTGCCCACATGACTTGCAGCCAAATCATCTCGTAATTGCCCATCCACTGAAACGTAATCACTGTGCACTCTAATGCGATAATAAACAGGCCACGCTTGATTAAAAATGACCTTGCGGAGCGCTGTGGGCCAAATTGCGGATGGCTATATAACCACGCTGATACTCCGGTTAAAAACACAAAAGTAGGCGCACAAAAATGCGCAGCAAATCGGCTTATAAATAATCCGGTACTGGTGCTATCCAGTGTCATCGGATCGGTGACTTGCTCATGAAAGAAAAACCGCTCTCTAACATGATCCAGCAGCATGATAAGCATTACAATGCCGCGCATAATATCGATACTATCAATTCGCTTTTTTAACATTGGAGCGGTTACGGTATTCAACTTTTCGACTCTCTTTAACACTCAAAAAACACAGCCATTAAATGGTGCAATTACTAGCACAACACTATAACAGGCGTTTTTTTTATCACGGTGATTTAAAGTAAATTGCCTGTAAAGCAAGCACAAAGCGCAATAAAATACGCTCAAAAAATTTACAAACCACCACCGATTTTAAATGATAATAATTTCTATTAAATAATACATCGATTAGGCTTTAGGGCGAAAACCTAAAGCAGACAAGAGCAATAAGCCTAAGTAACCTAAGCTACCGCCATCATCTTTGGCTGTCATTATAGCATCTGCATCTTTAGTATCCTGTACTTCGGGATATGCCAGGGCGATGATCACCGGATCGTGATCTGATGATGAATAGCCATTGTCAGACTTAACTAAATCGCCGGTGTATTTGCTACTGTATTCAAACAAGCTCGATTCAACCGCATTGATATGCCAGTCTTCAATCGCCACTAGCCGAGCCGCTAAGCTTGTATTACCTAAAGCATGGTCTAAATTACCTAACTCACCACCATAACTGTACGAGTATGTAGCAGGCCCATGTGCTTGGGTGTTTAAGTTGATTAGCCCATAGCCCTTATCAATCACACGTCCTTGTGCATCATGCTCTGCGCCATTTAAGCTGGTGTGTGAGGCGGTTTTTATCACATGTTCAGTTAGGCTGGCATCATAGTCAGTGAGTACTGCTAACGGATCTTCTTTGCCATAGGCATTTAAATCGCCAATCACCAGCACATCACCGTCTAAGCCGGTTACCGACTCACCGATCACTTTAGCAGCAGAAACGCGAAAGGCATTACACTTGCCCTGTAAATCTACAGGCTCTGAATCTTCATTAAAGCTTAACCAATCTTCTAAACAGCCTGAGCCTTTAGATTTAAAATGATTAACCACAATCGTCAGCTTGTTACCATTAATGCTAAAGCTTTGCATTAGGCTGTGGCGCTGATATTTATGGTAGGCGGGATTTGTTTCTGTTACGCCCTCATTGATACGGGTTAGCGCTCCTTCTGCCACGTGTTGCTCAGGGGTCGCGATTATTTGAGCTGCGTCAGCTAAAGCAACAACGGCGGGTCGATATAATATGCCGACTGCGATAGCATCAGTGCCGATGAAACCGTCATTGTCAGTGACTTTAACAAATTGATAAGCCTGCTCAGGTGCCAGCTTGGCATTAAGGGCATCAACTAGATTTTGAATGGCACTTAACTTACCAAAGCCATTATTTTCAACTTCCATTAAGCCAATAATATCGGCATTCATCGCCGCCATCGCATTCACGATTTTTGTGCGCTGCAGCAGCATTTCAGACTCAAGCTTTGCCCCGCGATTGTGGCCTAATGGGTTTTTATCACCGCCAAACTCACTATTAAAGAAGTTCAGTACATTAAAACTTGCTACCCGTAAGTCACCTTGGGCCGCAATGGCTGGCGCTACGGTGCGATCATGATGGCGAATAAAATCACTGGCACTAATGTCATTGGTTGGCATAAAGCGATATTGCTCATAACTATAGCCAATCACACCTTCAATATTGGTCAACTGATCGCCAACCCGAATATAGCCGTTATCGGCATTAAAGCTTGGGAAATACGGCACCTCGCCATGTTCAGCTTTATAGTCTGACTCAACCACCAGCTGGTTGGCGATATTGGCGCGATTCAATGCTATCGCCTCTGCTGATAATGGTGCATAAACCTGCGTGGCTTTCATCAGTGGCGCTTTATGTGATAACACCATGTTGTTGCGATATGAGTCATAATCTAGGCTAAATGAACGGGTAACTTTCATGTCACTTGCAGTGTCTAATAGCACTTTCATGCCTTCAACACGCTCCAGCGCTTCGGCAAGTGATTGACCATCAGCAATATGTAACGGGGTCGCTGGCAACTCACCAACATAGTTACCTAAGTGAAATTGTTGCTGCTGTGCAATATTGATTTGGGTAAAGCCTGCATATTCTTGTACTTTACCAGTGACGCAAATCTGCATCCCCGGGACAATTTCTGCTGGCGCAGTGTCTCCCCAATGGACAAAAATACCATCAGATGTCAAAGGCGAGCCGTCACCTTGGGGATCTTGAATAAAAAAACCTTTATATAATCTTTCTGCCCGCGCAGTAACCACACCTTTAGTGATCACTTCATGAATGGATTCATCCGCGCCTGCAGCGATAAATGGACTCATCTCACCAGCGCCTTGGATCTCATAGATAGGAACAGTGGTTTTGCCTTCACATGAAAACTCATTCGCTGTCACGTCTTGTGTCGTTACGGCTTTGGCCTGTGCCTGCATACTCATAACCAATGTGATGGCTAACGATATTGCAGATAACTTGCTTACTCTCATTTAACACTCCAACTTATTATTCTTATGCTTATTGAAGCCATATTACAACGGACTATTTAATCGCTAATTGGTTAAATTACAATCTTAAAATGGCATTGTGCACACAGCTATTTATTCGCATTCATTTCGCTGAGTTTAATATCGAAAAAGGAGCCGAAGCTCCTCTTTAATCAATAGCTCAGCCACCTAAAATGAGTGCGACTTTGCTATTTTTAAACATTAGCAGTTAATATTTTGCTGCCGCATCTTCTTTTGGCAAACTGTTCTCAATAAACTCACGTAAGTCTTGATTTGATTGCTTTAAATCTTCGGCACGTAAATACATCATATGACCGCTGCGGTAGCCTTTAAAGCTAAGGCGTTGTTTCATTTTGCTGCTCGGATCTAATTGCCACATGCTATATTTGGCATCGAAGTAGTTCGTCGCGCCGTCATAGTAACCCGCTTGAAATAACACATTTAAATATGGGTTTTGCGCCATCGCCTGACGTAGGTTTTCACCGGTTTTATTTTCGGTGCGATCCCACGGGTGTACATCACCCAGCATGTAATATTTTACATCGGTTTTGTAATTTAGCTCTTCACGCATGTAAGCATTAATTGCAGGGGTAAAGGAGTGTAACCAAGACATAAGTTCAGCGTTAAAGTCTGGGCTATCACCGACATCTTGTTTATCTATGCCAATATAACGTGAGTCTAAACGGCCAATGGTTTGCCCACGCTCACGCAGTAACTCTTTCCAAAAGTATCGAGTTGACACATCAAGGTTTGATTTCAAAATAACATCAACACTGAGGCCTGAATACAGCGCCACTTTCTCTGCAATTTTTTGTTTATGATCTGGAGCGATAAAGCCGCCCATAGCTAGTGCAGGGATATATTCATTAATGGTAAAGGCTTCAACTTCAGGCAAAAAATCAGCAAGGTCGGCTTGTTGAAGTTCAGCAGTTAAGGCTTTGTGATACCAAGCCGCTGCTGCGAAATACGGTAAGCGGTTAGCTGATTTAACCGGGCCTTTGCGCTCAATACCCATGTCAGTCGGCGAGACTAAAATAACCCCATTCACATACATCCATTGGCGATTTTGTAACTCAAGTGCCAACCCAGCAACTCGGGTGGTGCCATAGCTTTCACCAATCAGATATTTAGGTGAGCGCCAGCGTTCAGTACGGCTAACAAAGGTATTGACCCATTCAGCTAAATATTTGATGTCAGTGTTAACCCCAAAGAACATCTCTTGCTGCTCATCTTTGCTCGGCATTTCGCCGTCTTTATTAGCTAGCACTCTTGAATAACCAGTATTAACCGGGTTTACATAAACAATGTCTGCAATATCTAAAATCGAGTATGGATTAGTTTTCACCCCATAAGGTTGTAATGGATAACCCTCATCATCGACATTAATCGCACGCGGGCCGGTATAGCCAATATCCATCCACACAGAAGCAGAACCAGGGCCACCGTTAAATGAAATCAGTAGTGGTCTTTTGGCAGTATTTTTTACATTATCTCTTTGATAATAGGTATAACTTAATGTCGCAACCGCCTCGCCTTTTTTATTCCATACTGGCTGTGTTCCAACCGTTGCAGTATAGGAGAAGCTATTACCGTTAACTTTGGTTTTATGGCTGGTGACAACACTACTGTCGACAGGAATGTGACGACTATAATCCTGCTTTTTAGCTGTAGCTTGCTCTTCAGCAAGCGTCATTGTAGATACAGAACATAACAATAAACTTGCTATGATGGCTGTAATCATCTGTGTTTTCATACCTTCTCTCTTATTATTGATATTGTCGATTGATAGTTGCTTGTGGCAATTAAAGATTCAATGATACATTTATGTAAATATATTTAATGTCTATATGATTAAAAGTGCAATACCAGTGTGTGGAGCGATAAAGAAAACCCTTAAAGTACTCATACTTATCAATTACTTAATCGTTAACATTAATCGTAAGCAAACGTATATTCACATTTTAGATATCGGTAAGGCTATGCTAAAAGCAACAATAACAACAATAGAATCCAAATAATGACTTCCCCCATAGCGCAAAAGCGTCTGCAACAGAATCAACAAACACCTCATCAACTCCCCTTGCAAACATGGCAAGCTTCAAGTTGGCCTAAAGCAGCAAACCTTTGGGTAACATCTGTATTGGCAGCTCATAATATTGAGCCAATAGGTGACCTTGTAGAAATAAAGTGCTGGTCTCTAGGGCAGGTTTTACAGCAAGCAACCACTCAAGGTGATGTGTATTTTAAAGCGACGGCTTATTTACCATTATTTTCAAATGAAGCGAAACTTTGTCAAAAGCTGGGTCAATTATTTCCGCAACAGTCGGCCAAAGTGATAGCGATTGATGAAGCAAAGCAATGGATGCTGACAGAGGATTTTGGCGTAGCCTATGAAGATACTGTGCAGCTCACCGCATGGGCTGAGGCTTTTGCTTCGTTTGCACAAATGCAAATACACAGTGCTGATCATATTGACGCAATAGCTCAATCAGGTTGTTTAACTCGCGATATACACAACTTACCGCTACAACTCAAAAGCATATTTGATGATGACAGTATTTTAACAAGGCTGCCAACGTCGATGGCGCTTACCCATCAACAATATCAGGCGATATTAATCTCACTTCAACACTCAATTACAGCCTTGGCGCAATTCAATTTACCCAATACGCTAGTGCATAGTGATTTACACATTGAGAACATCGCTAAGGTAAACGGTCGGCATATTTTCTTTGACTGGAGTGATGGCTGCATTAGTCACCCATTTATTGATGGCACTTACTTATATCGAATGAAAACCACTAATGAACAACAGGCTGTAGTTCATCAGTACTTATCACAATGGCGCCATTTACTCTCAATAGAGCAATTACATGACGCATGGAATATCGCTGAAGTCGTTTGCTATGCCCATCAAGCGGTGTCTTATGCACACATGATCAATCAACTACCGCCACAGGGTGTTGAGGATGTACAAACTGCTTTTAAAAATGCCTTTAAGCGATTGTTTAATACGGCGTTAACGGCAACTTGAATGACATAATTAATTGCTGTTAAAGCTCGCAGCGAGACTCAAATTTAAAAAAATGCCGATAATATTTATCGGCATTTTGATTGATTTACTGTTTTTATGACTCTCAATAACTAAAGCTGTACCAAGTTATACCCAAAAGAGCTGCTGCTATCTGGCATTAATACAAAGCTGTAATTACTTTCACCGTCAAAGCTAATAAAATCAGATTGATATAATAAGGTTTTAGTACCGTTATCTGACTCATAAACCACATTAACTTCATAATTATCATGGAGTAATACTAAGCTATCTTGATCGGTAAAATCCAAATCCGTGATGCTATATTCTGCCGACTCAATCGTCTCCGAGCTGCGAACAAAATACACGCTTAAATCATCATAATCCTGCGATAAATTCACGATATCAACGTTGTTTTCAAAGGCTCTTGGGCGCAAATCATGTTCAATGACCATGCCTTTAATTGTGTCATCTTGGTATAGCAATAAGGTACGGACATCATCTTGATTAAAGGTCACTAGTACATTGTCTAACAGTATTTCTGCAGTGGCTGAATCTGTGACACTGACGCCATAATCATTAAAACCGGTTTGTTGGTAATCGCTTACAGTAAAAGGAGCGATATCAAGTAAGTAATGCGACTCAGCTTTACTGATCACATCGACATCTAAACTACGTTGCTCTAGCCCGTTAAAGACCCGAAAATCTGCAGTAGCATCGATGTTAGTGTAAGACGTTGGCGTTGTGGTTGAATCGACACTGTCGATCACCACTTTTAAATCACCTGAACCAAAACTGTTTCTAATCATAAATTTATAAACAGTTTCTGTGGTTAAGCTCATACTGCTTGTGGTGTAGACCACATTATCTGTACCCTTGTCGGTGAGATAAACAATATAGTCATCAGTGTCGAGCATCAATTCTGAGGTGACCCCACGGTAATCGACACTACCAATCATAGTGGCATCGGCGTATGAGTCAGTGTCGAGGGAAATGTAAGCATCAAATGCCATTTCCTCTGCAGTAACATTGGCAACCAGCACCTGCATTTTACTGTATTCATTATCTTCATCGCTATTGAGGTCATCCATATCCGCGCGGTCATAAATAACCTTGAGTAGCTCCGGCGAGTGATAATCACCATAAAGGACAAATAAATGATTCTCTTCTTTATCTAGATCCATGTCCTCAGAATAAATACTGCTTGAATCACCATTTTCATCTGAACCATAGATCTCCATGGTGACACTACCAGTAGCGTAACTATAGCGGGGCATACTGTCGCTAAACGCCACCGAAGTGTATTCATACTCGTCCATCACCAATGATGTGGCTGTGCTGTTAGCCGACGCATTATAAAACTGGATATAAGCACTATCAGTTTCACTGTTATCATCACTATCAGAAGAATCACAGCCCATCAGAGTTAAGGAGCTCAGTCCCAACATCATTAATCCACACATTTTTTTATCAAACATAACAACTCCATTAACGATTTAACTACATATTAATGGATAGGACTAAGCTTGAGCGTAATCGATTGTCAAGAAGTGTAAAGCTCATAAAGACTATGTAAATTAGAGGGTTCCATTACTCTGACAAAAACAAAAAAACACCGACAAGTCGGTGTTTTAAAGGTTAAGACAGTAAACTTATTACTGCAGCGCAGCGCTTAGCTACCGGCTATTTTCATTTCACTCAGTAAGATACCGCCAGTGCGAATAGATGAACGTAAGTCTCTATCCTTAGCCACACCTTGAATGCCCATGAACATGTCTCTTAAATTGCCTGCAATGGTGATTTCTTCTACTGGGAACTGAATTTCACCGTTCTCAACATAAAATCCAGCAGCGCCGCGAGAGTAATCGCCTGTGACCATATTGACACCTTGGCCCATCACTTCTGTGACGATAAGACCTGTGCCCATGGCTTTTACTAATTCATCAAAGGTTTGGCCGCTATGACTTAAGGTCCAGTTATAAATGCCACCAGCATGACCTGTATTGACTAAATCTAACTTGCGCGCTGAATAACTGGTTAGCAGGTAAGTGGATAAATGGCCAGCATCGATAATATTACGCTGCTGGGTAGCCACACCTTCACTATCATAATTTGCACTGGCTAAAGCGCCAATAAGATGTGGGTTTTCCTCGATGTTAAACCATTCAGGAAACAGCTGCGTATTAATCGAATCTTGTAAAAAACTCGATTTACGGTACAGACTGCTACCACTTATCGCACCGATCAAATGACCCATTAAACCAGTGGCGATTTCAGGCGAAAATAGTACAGGCAGTTTAGCCGTGGGAATTTTACGGGCATTGAGACGACTAGCCGTTTTGTTAGCGGCTAAAATCCCCACTGACTCAGGCGTCATTAACTCATTATATTTACGTGCAATGGTGTAATCATAGTCACGCTGCATGTTGCCATCGTCTTCTTCACCGATCACCACACAACTTAAGCTATAGCGTGAGCTGCAATAGCCTTTTAAAAATCCGTGACTATTGCCATAGACCTTGGCTGCAGTATGAGCATTAGCGGTCGCGCCATCAGAATGCTGCACCCGACTGTCTACTGACAAACTGGCTTCTTCGGCGCGAATGGCTAATTGAGCTAGTTCATCAGGAGTAATATCTTGAGGATGGTATAAATCTAAATCGCGGATGGTTTGCGCCATTAACGCTTTATCAGCAAGGCCACTAAAAGGGTCTGATGAGGTATAACGGGCAATATCATCAGCGGCTTTAACGGCAACGGCAATGGCTTCAGGACTAAGGTCAGAAGTTGAAGAGCTGCCCTTACAACCATCACGATAAACCGTAATACCTAAAGCACCATCTTTATTAAATTCAACGGTTTCAACTTCTTTTTCACGGGTTGAAACCGACAAACCTTGTTGTTTGCTAATGGCAACTTCAGCCGCACTCGTGCCTAACTTTTTTGCATGCTCTAATGCGACAGCAACGGCATCTTGTAACGCCGTTAATTCAGTATCAATATTATTGGTAGACACAAATTTACTCTTTAGTTTCCATTGTTAGGCTTAGCATATCAAATTCAAAACTGTATTGATAACCATCAAAACAAGGATTTACCCACCACAATGGCGCTAAATAAACTAACCTTAAGTTAATCAGTGAGTATCATATTGAATTCTCGCAGATTGATTCTATGAAGCTGGTTGATAAATCGGTCTCTACAGGCTTGCTCTTTTGGCAAGCTGAAGACGATGGTAAGCATCAAAGATTGACCAGCCTTAACATATTTAAAAAATATTCATCGGCTTAAGCTTGAAAACCCGTTATACAGTGGCCTACACCACCCTGAAAGTGCTATTATTCGCCGATATTTATGAGAGGTTTATTACTATGAAAATTGTCGGCGATTCAGATCACTTTAAACAGCCATACGACAATGACGATGAATACGTCAGCAGAACAGAATTTAAAAAAGAAAGCGAAGAAGCTCAAGAGCTTGGCATGCGCTTAATTGCATTAAGTAAAACGCAGCTTGATAAAGTCGAGCTAGAAGAGTTTTTATACGATGCAGTATTAAAAGCCAAAAATATTAAGCAAAAAACAGAAGCCTATCGTCGTCATTTACAATACATTGGCAAACTAATGCGTGGCTATGATCATGAGCCAATCATTAAATCAATCGATAATGTATTGAATAAAAACAATAATGAATCTGCACAGGTTCATAAAATTGAGAAGTTACGTGCCCGCTTATTAGAAAATCCAAACGAAGAAGTTGAAGCTTTACTGGCTGAATACGCAAGTTTTGAGCGTCAAAAGTTACGTCAATTAATCAGACAAACCAATAAAGAACTCGCTAAAGGCCCTGAGTCAAAATCATTTATCGAGTTGTTTAAATATTTACGTGCTGGAATAACCGAATAAACACCACTTACAAGGATGTTGCTGATGCCACTAAATACAATAATACGTGCACTGCCTTTTTCTATTGCTTCACTATTTTTAATGACCGCTTGTAATGGGCCTTCTGATGATAACGATACTGGCAGTGGAGGCGAAGGCAGTTACAGCATTAGCCTAAGCTACCAAAGCGTTGTTAATGGTCAATGCGCTGAAACCACAGATGAATTACGCTTTGATGTCACTGAGCGCTTTTGCGCAGTAGCCCAGTTAAAGCAATCCAATAGTAATGTCAGTGGCGCCATTGTCAGCTTTACCCCAAGTTTTGGTCAAGCCAGTGTCGATAGCACACTAACAAACAGCAGTGGTATCGCCAGCGTATTCATCAGCACCACAGATAATACTGTCGGCGCAGGTACCTTAGTGGTGTCTCATACCCCTACAGATACTGAATCCGAAACTGATGACAGTGTTTCTGCCTCGCGTAATTTTGAATTTATTAATTCAACCACCACGCCAACACCTGAAACCATCACAATCAATGCCAGTATTACTCAGGCAGGGCAAACGGTAACCCGTTTTAAGATTGATCAAGCCGTATTGCTTACGGCAGCAGTTTTAGATGGCAGCAATCAACCAATAGCGGATCAATTAGTGAGCTTCCAGGCTGGCAGCGCCAGTTTATCGCCAAATACCGCCTTAACCTCTACTGATGGTATTGCTACTGTTAGCTACACCCCAAACAGCAGTGAACTTGGCGCTTATAGCTTAATTGCCAGCACTGACTTTGATGGCACCACTGTTTCAGGCAGCAGTGCCTATGAAGTGCTAAGTGGCGATGAAGTGATTCCTGAAGGCACGATTAAGTTTGGTTATATTGTTGACCCTGACACATTCATCGAAGATAAGCTAGGTTCAACCTTAATCGCTGATGACCCCGACGCAGATCCTCTAACCTACACCATCGGTGCAGGGGCAAGTTTTGGCGTTTATGCTGATGTGATTATTGAAGCGGCTGACGGTACATTCGAGCCATTACAGACCCCCGTAAGCGTATCGTTTAGTTCTGATTGTGTCGCCAATGGCGATGCGAGTCTTGATACCCCGGTTACGACATCCTCAGGCAGAGCCAACTCAACCTTTCAAGATACAAGTTGCAGTGGCAACAGTGTCCGCAGCCAACGAATTATCGCTGCAGCCGTTATTGGTAATGACACCTACAACGCCAGCTTTGATTTCTCTTTAGATCGCCAAACTTTAGGTAGCTTGAGCTTTATCTCTGCAGAGCCAAACCAAATTCGCATCAAAGGCGCTGGCGGTACTGGCTCCACTGAAAGCTCATTAGTGACTTTCTTAGTCAGTAGCGCTAATGGTCAACCTGCAGCGCAGCAAAAGGTAACCTTTGGTTTAGACACCGTTATCGGCGGCTTAGTTTTTGCCAATGATGAAACCACAGCAAAAGCGACCAGTAATGCCAACGGATTAGTTAGCGTTACAGTGCAATCTGGCACAGTGCCGACCCCAGTGAGAGTGTCAGCCTCTGCAGAAGATACAGATTCGGGCATCATCATTACCACCCAATCAGAACAGTTAACGGTTAATACAGGTCTACCTCAACAACTGGGCTTTAACATTTCTCCTTCTTTATTTAACCCTGAAGCTGCTGATGTTAATGGTGTTGAAGTCACCATGACCGCCTATGCCTCTGACAGCTTTGGTAATCCAGCGCCTGATGACACTACGGTTAATTTCACCACCGAGGGCGGCCAAATTCAGCCGTCATGTTTAACAGTAAATGGCAGCTGTTCAGTGGTTTGGACTTCAACCGACCCACGTCCTACAGATCATCGCGTGACCGTATTGGCTTATGCCTTAGGTCATGAGACCTTCTTTGATACCAATGGTAATAATATCTATGATGATGCCGATGGCGGCGCAATCGCAGAGGCATGTTTAGATACCGAAGGCGTAAAAACAGCATGTACCGGTAACGGTATGGACATTGAAACCTACCATCAAGGTGGTTTTAGTGACTTAGGTGATGCCTTTAGAGATGATGATGAGTCAGGTGTTCGCCGTGATGGTGAACCTTATTTCAATACCACAGGCAAGCCTTACAATGAACTCGGTGATACATTGTTTAACGGCCCACAATGTGAAGGCAGCAATTGCGGCACATCACAAGAGCAAAACAATAAAACTTACATTCGTGCCGCAACGGTATTAACGATGTCAGGTTCTAAAGCGACCATTATCACCACTGATACTGATCGCACACCAGTCACAGAACTCACCGTCTCACCAGAGAGCATGACTACGGTGAAAGTTGAACTGTATGACAGTGCCAATCAAATGATGCCAGCAGGTTCAACTTTAACGGTTGCTGCCGTCAATGGATCTATCACCTTTAGTGGCTACGCCGTACCCAATGCGACTTGTTTCAGTTACAAAAGCATTACGCCTCCATTGTCATGTGATGTAGAAGCGACTCAGTTTAGCTATACCGCAGCTGATGAAACTGGTGAAGACATCATTACTTTAACCGTTACCACTCCGCGTGGCATTAAGACAGAAGAATCGGTCAAGGTTACGGTGCAATAGCACTGCTAAAACCCCATTACGATCTGAAACTATTAAGGCCTGCTAATGCAGGCCTTAATTTTATGTGGCCTTACCTTATTCAGGAAAAGTCACCACATCAAGCTAATGCACCAAATAAGTGCTTAAAGAAGCACTATTGGTAACTGTGACTAATAATTAAACTTTTAAATATCTGTTTTATCTACAATATTTAGTTGGTCTAGTCTTTGCTTAGCCTGCATCGACTTTAGTAAAAAGGATTTTAAATGCTACCTTTACATACCTCATTACGAGGTTTGCGTTGTTTTTGTGTTGCAGCCGAATGTCTCAGTTTTAAAGAGACTGCTCAAAAATTATTTCTCACCCCTTCAGCGGTGAGCCATCAAATTAAACAGCTAGAAGAAAACCTACAACAGCAATTATTTATTCGCCAAACTCGCTCAATCACTTTGACAGAAACAGGGATGCGCTTTTATCAACAAATTACCCCGTTAATGTTGCAGTTGACCGAAACAGTCAATAACTTCAATAATGCCCACACCATGCATGAAGTCAGTATTTCCATGCCAGAATTTTTTGCCAGTGAGCTGTTTGTACCGCAACTGGTGGGTTGGTCAAACGAATACCCTAATATTAATTTAAAGCTCGAAACCGTTAAAACCCGCGCCAAACAAACGGCCAATACAGATCTGTCGATCGTGTTATCTGGTAGTCGCCAAGACCCTGATAAATCGTATGATTTATTTCCGCTTAATTATGTTCCAGCCTGTAACCCAGCACTGTTTAACAGGCTTGAACATAAAGGCTTTAGCGCCCTGTTAGAAGTCCCGTTAATCATGCATCAGGCAAGACCCTATGCCTGGCATCAATGGGCTGAAAGTGTTGGCCTTGATCATTTCAAACCCAAACAAATAATTCAATTAGATAGTATGTTTAGCGTCGCAAGAGCTGCTGAGCAAGGTTTAGGCATCGCATTAATCCCACTGCCTATCAGTAAATCATGGTTTGAAAACAATCAGTTAATTTCATTATTTGAGCAATCTTTAACCAGTCACGACCGCTACTATCTGATCAACCATAACAATGTCACCAAGCCTGAAGTGCAGTTACTTATTGATTGGGTTGTCGCCCGCTTCCATTTTTAAACCACCTCACCAGGGCTGACTAATAGGTTAACCACTTCATGAGTGAATAAATCTCACTTATCAAATTGATTTATCTCGTTTGTCAGCCTCAGACTTTTTTCCTAAATTAGCCCTGTAGCAACTAGCTACTACCTATAAAGGAATATAACCATGAAAAAATCAACACTCTCTATCATCACCGCAGCTGGTTTATTATTATCAAGCTCTGCTGTGATGGCCAATGCCATCGAAACGAGCAAATATAAAATGGTACTTATTGAAGACACACCTGGAGTTGATGCCATTCAATCTGGTGACATCAGTGAAGGCATCGCCCTAACAGAAGCTGCCACCGCCACTGTCATTGACAAATACACTCGCAGTTTGAGTCTTTGTGTTGGCTACACTAAGCTTTCAAAGTTTGATATTGCTGAAACAGCTTGTACTGAAGCGGTAGAAATGGCCAATAAGGCTGCTAAGTTACCCTCAATGCAAATGCGAGCTTATGCCTACAATAACCGTGGTGTTATGAAGTTAATGGCTAATGATAATCTAGGCGCACTGGCTGATTTTAAGAAAGCAGCAAAAGCCAACCATGAGCCAATTTACCAACATAACTTAAGTCGCTTAGAAGCGGAATTAAGTCGCTCTGAAACAGGAACGTTATAATTTGGAAGACGATCAACAGCGACAGCAAAGCTTAATGATTAAGCTCAAAGACATGAAAAACAAAATAGGTATATTTCATCTGAATATACCTATTTTTATTTATCAAAAAAATATCAATATCACGATCACTGGATAATTAAGCTCAATACGCCATAATTAACCAGCTAATTCACAGCCCTAAAGGCCGCCACTCAAAACTAAACACTGGCCCCTTCCTTACTAAATAATCGACGTCTTACGCCAATATAAGCCAGCAAGCTAAACAGTAAAAATAAGCCCCACATTTGCAGCCACATTGGCATGATGGCATCCCATGAGGCGCCCATTTGATTTAACTGCAACATACCCATAATGGCAGGTACAGCAGGGATAATTTGCGAAGCTTGCACTAACGGCTCAGGAATTAATGCCAGCGGCCACACAAAGCCTGAGACAAATAAAATCGGCATTGAGACCAATAATAATACTTGAGTGGGTAAGTCACGCCTGACAAACAAACAGCTTAATGCAACCCCGCACGCCGCAGTCGATAATATAAATGGCACCATAAACAGCAACACTTGGCCTAAACTCGCTTGCACACTAACGCCGTAAAAGTAGTAGCAATAGCCCAAATAAAAACATGAAAAAAAGCTATAAATTAAACTGAAAACGGCTATTCGTGCGGTGATCAACGCCAGTGGCGATACCTGCTGCCAATAGCCCTGTTTACGCCATTGGCCTGCGCCTAAAATACTGGCACCTATCAAGAGGGTTTGATGCAAGATCAGTAAAAATAATCCCGGCACCACATAAGGGGTATAGCCTAAACTTGGATTAAATGCCGGCACACTATTTAAATTGACTGAATTAAGATCTTGTTGAATTTGCTGCGGATTCTCGCCCCGCGCCAGTAAGCCTATCATTTGCACTTGTTTACTGGCATCCATGCCTGCTGCCACTAACCCTTCTGCTACCGCAGAATAAATTAAGAAGTAACTGGCATCACCACCGTAACTTAAGGTTGCCCCTTTACCCAGCAGTAGGTTACGCCTAAAGCCTTCTGGAATAACCAATAAACCAAAGGCATCGCCGTTTGAAATCCACTGCTGCGCCTCATTGATGCTGGCCACTTGGCTGACTATTTTGATTTTGGGGCTGGCATCGGCATGACGCACTAACTGTCTGCTCAATGAAGAGTTATCATGATCTACCACGACAATTTTTTGCTCGGTAGGGACTTGATGTAAATAAGGCAGAGGGTATAACACCGAGTAAAACAGTAAGCCGCCAAAAACCGTCAGTACAATATCTTTATCACTTAACAGCGCTTTAAAATCAGCGATAACAAGTTGCAACCAATTCATCGTGCCTCCTGCTGTTGGCTCACAACAGCTAACGACTCAGCACTATTTACCGGCGCTTGTTTTTGACGAATGATTTTTGCTAATAACCAAGCAATAGGCAATAACACGAGAAAATATAACAAGGAGCTAGATTGCAATAATACCTGCCCAGCCTCGGCGCCATAGCTAACCACAATAACATGGGTGTCCATATAATGACTTGAAGGCATTAACAATCGCCACCACTGCGCCAATTGCGGCATATCATTAACTGGAAATGTAATCCCCATAAAGGCAAATGCTGGCGCAAACATCGCCGAGCCCATACTGATACTGCCAGCAGGCTCGCGCATAACCACCACCACTAATATGACCAATAGCCACAAGGCCCCTAGCATCATGGCCTGAGTCAGTACTAACAAGCCTAAGCTGCCAGCAATGGGTAAGCCTAAATAGCCATATAACCAAACTAAAATAAAGCCGCCATGGAGCAACATGATTGGCGTGTAGAGCATGACTTTAGTGGCCACTAATTGCCAAAAATTATCAGGCAATAAGCATTTATCTTCACCTTTGATCAAACTAGCATTTAAGCTATTCACGAACACCATCATTGATAATAACTGCAGCAATGCAATTAATACTGGCGGCACTAAAAATCCGACGTAGTTATTATTTCGATTAAATAAAGCCGTGGTTTGACTGGTCACTGGGGATAAATTTACTGCAACAGATGCTTTATTGGCACCGCCTAAAAGTTGTTTTAGCCCCGCCACTTGCATTAACCCTGAGCCAAGGCTTAATTGTAATTGACTGGATAACAACTTACCGACTAATAAGAACTGGCTGTTATAACGAATATCTATGGTCGGGCTAACGCCTGTTAATAAGCCATGCTTAAACTGATGGGGGTACACTACCAGCGCATAGACCTCTGCAGTACTCATAGCTTCTTGAGCCAGTGCCAGATTAGGATAAGTTTTAGGGCTGATAACGGAGTTAGCACTGAGGTTGCGAGTCAATGTTCGCGTTAGCTGGCTGTTATCTAAATCAACCACTGCTACGGGTAATTGTCGTGGTAAACCTGCACTAAATAGCCACCATAAACACAACATGCTGATGATGGGAATGTAAGTCACCAAGGCTAATTGCCAAGGTGAGTTCCACAGTGTCTTGAGTTCTTTCTGTAATAAAGCTCCCATGAGCGCCTCTAGCCTCTACTGGCTTGTAAATGCTGAGATTAATCTAATGTCAGTAATACTGACATGCCCACTCTAAGATCATCAATGGCTTCATTGGGGCGCAGCTCGACTTGAAAAGTACGCATATCAAAGTCGTGACCACTTTCAGTGGAGCGCCAAGTCGCAAAACTGCCCATCACACTGATGTGCGCCACTGTAAAGTCCGTGGTCAGTTTTAATGCCGGAATGGTTAGCGACACAACATTGCCCACTTTAAACTCAGCCAATTGGTCTTCACGTAGTTGCAATACGGCCCAGGCATCCGACATATCAATTAAACTGACCACAGGAAAACCACTTGGGGCTAACTCACCCGCTTGCAATAACACGTCACTGACTTCAGCTACTTTAGGCGAGCGCATTTGGCTGTCGGCTAAAATGGCATTCACTTCTTTGACTGCACCTTCTGCCATACGGGCATTACCCGCCGCAGCAGCTTTAGTCTCGACTCGGGCGCCTTCATCGGCCATTTCATACATAGCTAACGCCGCTTGCTCAGTGTATTTAGCTGCTTGCCATTGGGTAAAGGCTTCATCGCGCTTTTGTCTGGCAACCACTCCTTCATTAAACAAGTTTTCAACTCGCTGATAGGTGGTTTGCATTAACTCTGTCGCCGCCTTAGCTTTGAGCCATTGCTCCTTTGCTGCGGTAACTTGCTGTTGTCTTGCGCCGTTATCCGCCTCTTGTTGCATGGCATTGGCGGCGTCACGACCGCCCTCCGCTTGCATTAATTTAGCGGCTAATTCCGGGCTATTAATGGCAAATAATAAGTCGCCAATGGCCACTTTGTCGCCGCGCCTAACCATGACTTGCTCAACGCGGCCGGGCACTTTAGAGGAGATATTGTATTCTCTGGCCTCTATTTGCCCCTGCAATACACTGGGTTTAGGCTCAAATGCCAATCTCAAGCCGTTAGCTAATATGCCCACCAAAAAAATAATGGCGATAACTGCAATAATCTTATTAGCCCGCATGCTGGCTCTCCTGTAATTGGGTTCGACCGATAAATTCATCCACTTGACCGCTGATGGCCATTAATCTGGCATATGCTTGTACATAGCGATATTGCGCCCCCAGTTGCTGGGTTTTAACAGCGCTGAGTTTAAGCTCTGCATCCACCCGATCGATTGAGGTTGATAGACCTTGATTAAAGGCAAGTTCACGTAATCTCAGGTTTTCGGTAGCGAGAGCTAAAGAGGCATTAAGGGCGTTAACTTCTTCATCTGCTTGCTGGAGTTGGCGATAGCTTTGATCCACCAGCAGGCTTAAGTCTTGCTGAGTTTGCGCCTTAGTATGCTTAGCTTGCAACAAGGCGCTTTGGGCGGCTTTGACTTTACCGCTGCGGCCAACACGGCTAAATATTGGCACATTTACGCCTAATCCAACCATCCAGTCGGGTTCAATTTGCGAAAATAAACTATCGTCCTCGTAAAGGGTGTAATTACCGTATAAAAATACGGTGGGATGATACTTACCCTTTTCGAGTTTAATTAGCCCATTCGCTTGGGTTTCTTTAGCCTCCAGCAGTTTTAGCGCAGGGTGCTGGCTGATGGTTAATTGGCTTAAGCGCGGCAATGATGGCGGCTGCGCCAGTGAGAATAACCCCGATGTAGGAGTAGTATTGCTCAGCTGCAACATTCTCGATAAAGCAATGGTCGACATTTCATATTGGCGTTGGGAGCTGCCTAAATTAACTTTGGCATTTTCTAGCGCCACTTGGGCATTTAAGCGCTCAACTTTGGCAATCTGCCCTTCGCGCTCTAATTTCTGCGCGTGTGACGCGTGCTCGGTTAACGAATCAACCAACTGTTGATTCGTTTGCACTAAGGTTTTGGTCAATGCTACTGCAAAGTAGCGATCGACAAGCTGGGTAAACAGCTCGCGGCTGACTAAGGCGTACTGATGCTTTTTTTCTTCCACTTGGGCGGCTTGAATACCTTGAGCCGCAGTAATTTGTCCACCAGTATAAATTGGCCACATGGCTTTTAAACTGGCTCGAAAAACGTCTTGCTCGGTAAACGGGGTCACAAACAGTGAGCCGGGGATCGCACCAATGATATTGCCAAGGGCTGGCGGCAGAGCGGCGGGATCTAATGATGCAATGGGATTAAGATCCCGTAAATCAAGTTCTACGGGTTTTTCTAAGCGGGTATAACTTCCTGATAGATCAAGCGAGGGCAAACTTAAGTCTTTGCCCGCATCTTGCTCCGCTTCAGCGCGGCTGACTTCTTGAGATTGCGCCTTTAACTTATCACTGACCGTTAGCAGTTGTTGCCAAGCCTGATTAAAAGCCAAGGGCTCAGCCTGAGCTGCGCTAATAACGCTGATCCCCACAACTAAAAATGCGGCAAAACGACAGCACATAATACGATTACAAATGACCAAATAGCCCATTACACCACCCTGATTAGATTTTTTACTCTATGTTATTAGCAAGTCGTGACTAACTTTACTTTTTACATCAACAACAGTTAGTTAAGTGTAGCTAAATATAAAGCAATGTCGATTAGAATGGCCTAAATAACTAAGGTGCTATTAAGGCACCTTGGTTTCATTGTTAAGCAGTGCCGCCAACGGTTAAACTGTCTAACTTCAAGGTAGGTTGCCCCACCCCAACTGGTACACTTTGACCATCTTTACCGCACACGCCGACACCTTGATCTAAGGCCAGATCATTACCCACCATAGATATTTGGCTCATGGCTTCTGGACCGTTGCCAATAAGCGTAGCCCCTTTAATTGCTTGGGTGACTTCGCCATTTTCAATCAGGTAGGCTTCTGAGGCTGAGAACACAAATTTGCCTGAGGTAATATCCACTTGGCCGCCACCAAAATTAGGCGCATAAATGCCTTTCTCTACTGACTTGATCATTTCTTCAGGCGTTGAAGTGCCAGCTTCCATATAGGTATTAGTCATACGTGGCATTGGCAGGTGCGCATAAGATTCACGGCGGCCGTTACCGGTTGTCGGCTCGCCCATTAGACGCGCATTAAGCTTATCTTGCATATAGCCCTTTAAAATACCATTTTCGATTAAGGTGGTCTTTTGGGTTGGCACCCCTTCATCATCAATACTTAATGAACCACGGCGATTAACAATGGTGCCATCATCCACTACGGTAACTAATTCTGAGGCCACTTGCTGACCGACTTTACCGCTAAAGGCACTGCTGCCTTTACGGTTAAAGTCACCTTCTAAACCGTGACCTACTGCTTCATGCAGCAATACGCCAGGCCAGCCGTTACCCAGTACTACGGCCATTTGACCTGCTGGGGCATCAATAGCATTGATATTCACTTGGGCTTGACGCACCGCTTCACGGGCAAAGTCAAAACACACAGGTAAACCGGCGTCATCAGTTGCCATAAATACGCTGTAATCATGACGACCGCCGCCACCGGCACTGCCGCGCTCACGCTTACCGTTATCTTCTAAAATAACACTACAATTAAAGCGCACTAACGGACGAATATCCGCCGCTAAGGTGCCATCACTGGCAGCCACTAAAATTTCTTCATGTACGCCAGACAAGCTCACTACCACTTGAATAATGCGGCTATCTAGGCTACGAATATAGGCATCAGTTTGCTTGAGCAAATTAATTTTTGGCGCTTCTTCCATGGCCGCTATGGGGTCATCACTACTGTAAAGCTTATGGGTGTCATGACGTTTAAAGGCATGTACTTTGTGCTCTTGGCCCGCCAAGGCAATGCCTCTTGCCGCTTCTGCTGCTGCGCGTAATGCTGCTGGATTAATTTCATCAGCATAAGCGAAACCGGTTTTCTCGCCAGTAATGGCACGAACACCGACTCCGCGCTCAATATGAAAGCTACCTTCTTTGATAATGCCATCTTCAAGCGCCCAGGTTTCATGGCGGCTGCCTTGAAAATATAAATCTGAAAAATCAATATTATGCTGATGAATAATGTTCAGATAATCTTGCAGCCCGTCAAGGGTGAGTGCGCCTTGTAATAAACTTTGTTCTACTTGAGCTAAAAATGGCATTAATTCTCTCTTTAAGCCCCATGGCCTGTATGTGGATTCTTGTCTCACCGAACTTAATTCATCGCTCGGTATGTTAGCTAATTCAGTATTTATTTTAACTGGGGCGCGATAAAGCGATTGTGCGCCGCCACTGGAATTTGTTGTCTTATGGTCGCTAAGGCGGTTACATCAAGCTGGGCTTGCACCCAACCTAGACCGGTCTTTTTCTCAGCGATAATCTTGCCCCAAGGGTCTACTATCATACTTTGGCCCCAGGTTTCTCGGCTACCTTGGTTATGCTGACCCCATTGATCGGCAGCCAGAAAATAACACTGGGTTTCAATCGCCCTTGCTTGGATCAAGGTTTGCCAATGGGCTGCGCCTGTTACCTTAGTAAATGCTGAGGGCAAGGCAATAATTTCAGCCCCTGCTAACCTTAATGCCCTGAATAAGTCAGCAAAACGTATATCGTAGCAAATGGCTAAGCCTATCTTACCAAATGGGGTGTCAATGACAGTGATACGATCCCCTGGGCAAAAAGTATCACTTTCTCGATAGGATTGCGTTTTATCGGCAACCTCAACATCAAATAAGTGTAACTTATCATAGCTGCCTAAGGTATTGCCTTCATCATCAAATAAGTAACTGCGACTATAGACCCTAGCTGCATCTGCAGAAATCGGGATAGTTCCGGCCACCATATAAACATGATGACGCTGAGCTAATGCGGCCAGTTGCTGTTTAAGTTTGCTGGATTCTTCCACAGCTGCTACGGCCAATTGCTGCTGCTCGTGGCCACCAAATAGCAAACTGCACTCAGGCAGTACTACCAGTTGCGGTTCATTAGCCTTTCGAGGTAATAGACTAAGCTGCGAGTCGATAAAGGCCAGATTGGCTTTGACATCTGTGCTGCTTTGACATTGCAATAAACTGACTTGCATTGGCGCCTCCTTGGCATTGTCGATGATACAGGCTAAAGGACACGATATTGGCTGCGGCCTCTGTGGCTGCTTCATCTGCTTTTAGGTTTATGTCAGTAGCATCTACTTCATTAACACCAGCGTCATTAACATTAGCTTTATTAACATTAGCTTTATTAACATCAGTTGCATTCGGCTGATTTTCAGAGCGGTTTAGTTCTACACTCTCAGCTTTAGAGCTAATAGCTTCCGAGCTTACCGTACCTGCCTCGACCTTATCAGGGCTGACTTGTGTTGCTGGCGTTCTTGGCAAAATTGATTCTGGGATTTCGATTTCTTTACTTTTTCGCTCAAGCTCTTCTAATTGTGGCTCGGTCATAGTACCACCAAGGCGAAAACGAATTTCAGAAATAACCTCAATCACAGGCTCTAATACCTTGGTCAAGGCAAAGGCACCTAAGCCTAAAGTCCATGCGCTGGTACTGAGCAATACCACTGTAGGCACACTTGATGCCAATTGCGGAATAAAGCGAATATCATAATTTAAACTTTGGGTGGTTAAATCAGTATAACCACGCACTTTCATATTACCGGCAATCGCATCCATTTCAGTGTCAGTGGTTTTAACCACACCGTTATCGATATTAAGTGAGCCCCCGAACGAGTCAAAGTGTAACCCTTTACCAAACACATCAGAAAAATCTAAAGATAACTTACGCACTATAGAATCTAGGCTAAATAGCGAGAATATCCGCGCACCTTTATCACTAATTTCAGATAAGTAACCTTTGCCCATATCAAAACGTAATTTACCGTTTAGGGTGTCTAATGAGAAACCATAAGGCGGGCCCTGCCATGAAAACTTACCAACTAAATCAAGGGGGGCGTCTTTTAAGCCGGGGTTAATCCCAAGGACTTCTGACAATGCATCAAATTTACTGGCTTTCAATTTAACATCAAACTTAGTCAGGTTTTTGCCATCTTTAAAGGTCCAATCGCCAGTAGCTTGCAAGCTAACAATGGGCCGGGTGAGGGTTAATGTTTGAAAGCGATAACCGTCTTCATAAGGAATACCCTGCAGCACTAAATGGCCCAGACGCCTATCGTAGATGCCAAAATCATCCACATCCACAGCTAATGGCGGTAAATTATCGAGCATATTATCTGGGCTGAACTCCGCTTCTTCAGCAGGTTTAACCCTGGGCGTTAAATGCAATTTACTGGCAACAACTTTTAAGCCTTGTTCACGCCAACTGGAATAAAAATCAATCCGCCCATCAAATTCTTGTGACAAAACATCAAAACGCCATACATGCTCTAACGGCTTGGCGCTAAAACTCAGTTGATTAAAGTCTTGGGCTAAAATATCTAATTTACCCACCTTGGCATCAATTAACGCTAGCGGCGGGAAGAAGCTAGCTTTTGGCCGCGTTAGGGTAGCTTCTGTGGTGCTAGGCTGGTTTTCAGTGGGCGCTGAGGTTTCCGCTGCATGGGCTGTCACAGTATCAACCACGGCTGACTCAGCTGCAGGCTTATTGGCAAAAATACTGGCCATTTCCTCTTCAGTATTTACCAGTGCCGCAGCCGTGGTATCTGGAAGATCGATACTTGAGCTTGCCTTATCGGTAAATTGACTGATGATCGGCAGCCACTGAGTCAGCACCGCATCAGGTAAATCAATAATGATATGACCTTGGTCTTTGGCAAGCTTGTCGCCTAACTTAAACTGACGCCCCAAGATCAGATCATAATGGGCTAAATTATCACCACTTTGTTGATTGAAGCCGCCCCAAAACTCAGCTTGTTTCGCTAGTTTAAGCCCCAATGAGGCCTGTTTATTATCGCCAATAAGCTCTGCACTTAATCGGGTAGGCGTAGCGGCTGCTTTTGTAAACGGCGCAGGTAAGGATAATTCAGCGCCAACTAAGTCTGAGTTAAGCTGTACTTGCAGGCTGTAACCTGTGGCATCAAATATCATAGTGACCCCGCCATCCCAATCCAGTTGACCGGAATAATAGTCAGATAACGGGTTATCAATATAATCAGGTAGATTGTCTAAATCCCACAATCCTTTTAAACCAACGCTTAAGGCTAAATCATCAGCTGAGGTTTTGTTGGTGCCAAAATCAAATGTCAGTGGCTGCTCAAATAAATCTGCGTTGATTTGATTGCCGTTAACTTCAGCATTAATAAATGCCACAGTGCCATTTACTTTTTCCAAGTTAAGCCCTGGTGTGGCGATAAACACCTGGTTATCGTTAAAATGAATTAAGCCTTTATTGTCAGCAACACCGCCCTCATACAGCGGAATGGTTAAATCTAAATCACTGATAATATCCCCTGAAATTTGTACCACATCCAAGGTCGTCCCCACAGATGATTGCAAAGGCGAGTTATCAATAAGCGTTTTTGCAGCCGCTGCTGTTGCCGCGATTTCAGCTTCAATTTTTAAGGTGGTATCTTTACCCATAAACGGAATATAAACATGGGCGCCAGCAGCATTTACGTCTAATAATTTGCCCTTATTAATCATGATATCCATGGCGGCATTTTCAAATAAGGCATATAAGCTCAAATCATCAACTTTGGGCCAATCAGGCTGAAACTCAAATGCGCCGTCATTAAGGTTAAACCCAGCTTGAAAAATACCTGAACTGTCTTGATAAGGAAAACCGCTTAGATCACCATGCCACACAACTTGCGCATCAGGAATATGACCTTTGAGAATAGCCTGGTTTAGATAACTGACTAAATCATCACTCATGGTTTTAAGAGGGAAATAACGCCCTGCATTGGCAGCATTGCTGATAGCCACATTAGCATTTAACGCCAAGTGCGCTTGCGCAGCCATATCCAGCTGCATTGATGCGGCGAGATCAATATCATCATTGTAAAAATGGACTTTGGGTAAGGTAAGCCGTGATTTAGCTAAACTATACTGCGCTTTAAATGCATCAGCCGATAATGTTAGCGGCGCTTCAAAACCATCTTGAAAATCTAGCTGATATTGCTGCGCAGGAAACTCGGCACTTAATAGATTATTAGCCCAAGAAAGGCTGCCATCAATGGGTTTACTGCCGGGAATATTCCCCGCAGCTTGCCATTGCAGTTGTTTAATATCAGTTTTAAACAATAGCGGTTTATCGGCAACTTTGAGTAATTGCAGTGGCCCAATACTGCCCTGTGGTTGCAATTTACCCCATTGCTCAACCCCTTTAAGGCCCATTGACGGGATTAACGGCAATAATGGTGTCAGCATTTCTGGGGCGATTTGATTAACGCTAACGGATAAGTCACGGTAGTTGGTTTTTAAAGACAGTTGTAATTCAGGCCAAGCTTGCTCATTCGATTTAAAATCAAGGTCATAGCTATTAATCTGCCAGCCGTTATCACTGGGCTGCCAAGTTAACGCGCCGCCACCAATTTCAAATTTCTGCGACTCAGTAGTCCCATGCCATTGTAGCCAACTTGGCTCAAAGACTAATAAACCAGTATTAATGGTGCGGTGCTCAAACCCGAGCCAAGCTTTTAAATTTACAATGCCTTCAAATTCAATACTATCAAGCTTTAACTCTTTCTCATGTTGTCTTGATGCCCATTCCCCCAAGTCCAACGACTCAGCCGAGATATACACTTGGCCCTTAAGATTATCGGGTTGATAACCATTGCCTTTTAAATCAACTCTTAAAGCCAGTAGCTCTTTTTCTGAAGCTTGCTCATCAAGATGTATAAAGCCTTTAGCTCTGTGCATGCCCGCCATATTATGCCAAGTTAAATTACTAATAAATATCGGCCGATAATCATGGCTGTTACTGAGTAATTGTAAGGTGCCATCACTGATTGAAAAAGTCTCTAGTTGCTCTAACAATAGCGCATAGAGCCAATCGAGATCTGTGGCAGCAGCTGAGGTGGCCTCAGAGCTTGCAAGCGCATCCATGTTCAATGCCACATGAATGCCATCAAACTTGACCGTTTCGATTTGCGGGCTAAGGCTAAGTAGCGTTTGCCAAAAATCCAGTTTTAGATGTACCTTGCTGGCAATTGCAGTCACTGGTATAGCTTGCTGCGGCGGGATCACGATATTACTGACGGTTAAAGCGGGGCCATAGGCCTGCCATTCAGCAGAAACCTCACCCACTTGAACCTCAAGCTGATATTGCTGATATAAATAATCAACAATTTCTGAACGCACTTCAGGTAAATGTGGCAGTAAACCGCGGATAAGACTGACCGCTAGCGCGAATAGTACCAAGACTACGGCTACTGATTGAAAGCATATTCTGCACGCAATTAAGGTTTTACTCTTGGGCACTACACCATCACCACGTCATACTTATTTTGGGTATATAAGGTTTCATTTTGCAGTCTAATACGTTTACCGATATACACTTCAAGCTCGGCTAATAAATGCCCTTCTTCATTGCTTAAGCTCTTATAAACCGCAGGCGAGCAATACAATAAAAACTCATCTGCTTGGTAAGCACGATTCAAGCGAATGATTTCTCTAAACACTTCATAAGAAACAGTTTCAACGGTTTTCATTGAGCCAGTACCTTGGCAAGCTGGGCACTCGCCGCAAACGACATGCTCTAAACTTTCACGGGTGCGCTTACGGGTCATTTCCACTAAACCTAAACCCGAAAAACCGCTGACACTGGTTTTAACTCTGTCGTTCGCTAAAGCGCTATTTAAGCTGTCTAGCACCCGCTTTTTATGTTCATCATTTAGCATATCAATAAAGTCGATAATGATAATGCCACCTAAATTACGTAACCGCAGCTGCCTAGCAATCGCTTGAGTGGCTTCAAGGTTAGTATTAAAAATGGTCTCGGCTAAGTTACGATGCCCCACAAAAGCGCCGGTATTAATATCGACTGTGGTCATAGCTTCAGTTTGATCAATAATTAAATAGCCGCCAGACTTTAATTCGACTTTACGCCCCAATGCGCGCTGAATTTCATTTTCAACGTCATAGAGTTCAAAAATGGGGGCTGGCCCTGAGTAATGTTCGAGCTTTTCAGCAATTTCAGGCATAAACTCTTGCGCAAAACCCTGCAGTTCTGCAAAAGTGCGTCGAGAATCCACTTGAATATGGTCAAGTTCGGCGCCAACAAAGTCACGAATAATCCGCACCTGTAGGGCTAAGTCTTGATACAACAAAGTCGCGCCTTTGCGCTTTCTACGCTCGCAGACTTTTTTCCATACCCGGCGCAAAAACGCCGCGTCTTGAGCCAGTTCATCATCGCCCACGCCTTCAGCAGCGGTGCGAATAATAAAACCACCATCTTCATCAACATAAGGTTCGGTAATCGCTTTTAAGCGAGCCCGCTCAGTCTCTTCTTCAATCCGCTGAGATACACCCACATGGCTTGAACCTGGCATAAAGACTAAGTAGCGTGAAGGCAAAGTAATATCTGTGGTGAGACGAGCACCTTTAGTACCAAGAGGATCTTTGACGACTTGCACTATGATGTCCTGACCTTGCCTGACTAATTCGGCAATATCACGCACCACAAAGTTGCCTTTTTCAACATCGGCAACACATTCGGTATGGGGAACAATATCTGAGGCATGTAAAAATGCAGCTTTTTCAAGACCGATATCCACAAAGGCAGCTTGCATACCAGGTAGCACCCGACTGATTTTACCTTTGTAGATATTACCCACTAAACCACGCTTCATACGTCGTTCAATATGGACTTCTTGCAGAACGCCATGCTCAACCAGTGCGACTCTCGCTTCTGTTGGCGTCACGTTAATCAGTAATTCAGAGCCTTTTTTACGCTGAGCTTTAGTTTGCATAAGCCACCTGTTTAACGTCTTGTTATACGATATGGGTTATCGAGCCAACTTCTGCAGCTCAGTGTCAAAGACAGATAACCTAAAGGAGTGTTATTTATTTAATCAGGTTCATTTCAATGAGTAGTTCGCGAGTCTCTACTAACGGTAACCCGACAACGGCAGAATAACTGCCTGTAATTGCCTGTACAAAACAGCCACCTAATCCTTGAATACCATAAGCGCCAGCTTTATCCATTGGCTCTTGGGTATCAATATAGGCATCAATAGTCTGGGCGGATAACTCA
This sequence comes from Shewanella sp. 10N.286.51.B8, assembly GCF_041469325.1. Lineage (NCBI taxonomy): Bacteria > Pseudomonadati > Pseudomonadota > Gammaproteobacteria > Alteromonadales > Shewanellaceae > Shewanella > Shewanella sp. 10N.286.51.B8. The sequence goes on along the minus strand of NZ_JBFRKG010000023.1, from coordinate 64,049 downwards.
CAAAAGGTTACCGCCGTTTGGCAAAGCCTTGTTAGGGTTGTAGTGCCATCAGTCACTGCAACAGCTGTCATGACTTGATGGGTTTGCCCCGACAATGACGCTAAAATAGCTTGAGCATCTTGTCTGTCTACTGGCTTACCTAAAATCTGTTCACCTAGCACCACTATCGTATCTGAGCCTAATACTTTGGCATCGTCGATTTCAGTACACAAGGCCAAGCCTGCAGCGGCTTTTTCTTTAGCTAATCGCAGCACGAAATCGGCGGCTGACTCACCAGCAATATGTGATTCATCAATATCAGGTGCTACCTGCTTAAAAGAAAATCCAGCATCTGAAAACCCAGCTTGGGCCAGTAACTCTTTGCGGCGTGGCGATGTTGAAGCAAGAACCCAACTCATACTTAGCGAACCTTATAACGTCGACGAATGTTGCGTAGCACCCAAAAAAACCACCACCACATGAAAATACTGGAGATCGCAGGTAAGAACATTGACCAATCGAAGCCAACACCGTTAATTACAAATTCGACCCAATAAATAATAAAATGATATAAACACACAAACAGCGCCACTAATATAGACTGCTGCCAGCGGGTAAAGTTACGTAACCTTTGGGATTGGATCACAATAAGATAAATGACAATCGAAAAGGCTAACGAGCGCACCCCTAAGGTCGCGCCAAGCAGCACATCAAGCAGCACGCCAACGACCCATGCGGTAAGTACGCTATAACGATGTGGCAGTGCCATCGCCCAATAAATCATTACCATTAACAACCAATCTGGTCGCCAAGCTTCAACAATGGGCGGCAGCGGCATGATTTGAAACATCATACTGACAAAAATGGTGATCAACACCACCATGCGGCCATTGGCAATATGCGCACTCATTGGCTCACCTCAGTATCGGTCACTAATTCAGCATCTGCCTCAAGGGGAGGAATATCGGAGACTAATGTTGGCTTGAGAGACTCAAGGTCTTCATCAGGCCAAATCAATAATACATAACGGATACGGTCTAAGGCCGCTAATGGCTGCGCAGAGATAATAGAATAGCTTTGGCCAGCATCACGAGAAATGTTCATCACACGTGCCACAGGATAACCTTCAGGAAAACGCTTACCAAGACCCGATGTCACCAGTAAATCACCGACTTGAACGTCGGTACTTTTGGCTACATGGCGCAATTCAATTTCATCAATATCACCGGTGCCTTGGGCTACGGCGCGTACGTCATTGCGGGTAATTCTTACCGGAATACCATGGGTGGTATCGGTCAGTAATAATACCCGACTAGTGAGCTCACTCACTTCAACCACTTGGCCAACAACGCCTTTGGCATCGACAACCGACTGGCCGACGAATACCCCTGTGCGAGCGCCGTGGTTAAGTACCACATAATGCCTGAAAGGATCGCTTGCCACTTCCATCACTTCTGCGACAACTTTACGCGAGTCCATGTGCACCGGTGAGCCGAGTAAGGCTCTAAGGCGCTCATTTTCTTGTCTCAAGTGTTCAAAACGTTGTAAACGCTCAGACATCAGTAATTGCTGGCGCATCAACTCTTTGTTTTGTATTGCCAACATATTACGGGTAGCAATAGAATCGGCAGACCAATCCAGCATCACACCAGGGACATTAGCTAAATATTGAAGCGGGCTTAAAACAGAAGAAATGGACTGACGAAGAGGTTCTAGGCGATCATTAGCGATAAGTAATACCACCGACAAGATAATTGCCAGTGTTAATCTAAATTGTTGCGATATACCACGAACAAAAATTGGTTTCATAATTATCAGGCGGTGACATTTTAGCTATAGAAGTCAAAATATACACCGCCATTGGTTCGCTCTTTAGTTCTCTTCAGAGAATAAGTCGCCACCGTGCATGTCGATCATCTCTAGCGCTTTACCGCCACCACGAGCAACACAGGTTAGCGGATCTTCAGCAACCATCACCGGGATACCGGTTTCTTGCATGAGCAAACGGTCAAGATCACGCAATAATGCGCCACCACCGGTTAATACCATGCCACGCTCAGAAATATCTGAAGCCAGCTCTGGTGGAGACTGCTCTAATGCAACCATTACCGCACTCACAATACCTGATAACGGCTCTTGTAGCGCTTCTAAGATTTCATTGCTATTTAGGGTAAAGCTTCTTGGTACACCTTCGGCAAGGTTACGACCACGTACTTCAATTTCAAGTACTTCGTCGCCAGGATATGCAGTACCAATAGTGTGCTTAATACGCTCAGCCGTTGCTTCACCGATTAAGCTACCGTAGTTACGGCGTACGTAGTTAATGATGGCATCGTCAAATTTGTCACCACCAATGCGTACTGATGACGAGTAAACCACACCGTTTAACGAGATAATCGCCACTTCAGTAGTACCACCACCAATATCAACAACCATTGAACCTGTAGCTTCTGATACTGGTAAACCAGCACCGATTGCAGCAGCCATTGGCTCTTCAATTAAGTAAACTTCACGCGCACCAGCGCCCATGGCTGATTCACGAATGGCACGACGCTCAACTTGTGTTGCGCCAACTGGCACACAAACAAGGACACGCGGGCTTGGACGGAAAAAGCTATTGTTATGCACTTGCTTAATGAAGTGCTGTAGCATTTTTTCAGTCACGTAAAAATCTGCAATCACACCATCTTTCATTGGGCGAATTGCTTGAATATTACCAGGAGTACGACCTAGCATTTGCTTAGCATCTGTACCCACAGCAGCCACTGATTTTTGTCCGCTGCTGCCACGCTCGCCACGAATAGCCACAACTGATGGTTCGTTTAACACGATACCCTCGTCACGAACGTAAATTAATGTATTTGCCGTACCTAAATCGATCGATAGGTCGTTTGAAAAAACGCCACGCAGCTTCTTGAACATGTACCTAGCCTGTATTCTGTAAAGTCAGAAGAAAGAAAAATCAGGTAACTTTATCAATGCCGCTGATATTGCACAAGACCGAACAGGTTAACAATCGCTAATCTAGGGCTTTTTTTTCTATATTAGGCAATTTAATTGATTATTCGCCAAAAACAACTCAACTGTGATTAAAATTCCACCAAAGCAATGCCAAATTTAATAACGATTAACTTTGGCTCTGCACAGCAAAGTAACAAATCATTGCCAATCTTATGAAGTAAAAAAATGATTGCTCAATATTCGTTGAAAATAGTGAATATCAAATGATGCTAATTAAATCGCAACTCTTAAACGACGCTAATTAAATGAATGAGACACTCGTTCAATAATTAACGTACTTCTCGCCAATAAATTATTCTGTCATGACCACGATAACGACCGAAAAAAGCACTCGCTCTAGGATCGTAAAGCGTGGTTGAAGACGTAGCATCCCAATCCCAATACCATTGCAACCAGGTAGGGACTGATAATGGCGCAGTCACTTGACCTCGGTAGTCTGTCGAGCCAGTAATGGCATTCCATAGCAAGGTAAATTCACCGTTAGCAAACTTACCATTTGGGTATTGGACTATATCATTAGCACGGGTAATTTGTTGCCCTGCAACCAATGCAGGCTCATATTTATAACCTAAAGTGGCATCATCAATCTGAGTCGCTAATGCAGGAGTTACCACACTGCAACTATCTTCAACATTTGTAGCCCAGTCACTGCCATTCCAATATTCAGCACGAATTGGCATTTTTAGGGTATCGTTTTCAGCACCATAGGTATTATCCATCACGATGCGTCCATGGCGAAAACGCTGAGTAGAAAGCAATTTAGCATCACAATTGCTGCCACAAATGCCCGAGGTGGCCGCATTCATATCAGGGTTGGCCACAAAGGCGAAATCACCATCGTTGTCATCGACAATAACCCCAATATCAAAACTGTCAAAAGGGCCATCTTTACCAGGAGCAGCAAGCCTGCTCAGTGTCGCCATATAGCTACTATCCACAGTTGCGACACCTGCAACCCAAGAGCTTGCGGATATTGGCAATGCGCTCAAGCGATTGCGTTTATCATCGCCATCATCACTGTCTTCACCCACTAATAACGCAGTGGCTTTAGAGAAATTGCCTTGATAATTTTTAGTTACCTCACTGCCAATATTAAAGGCACTGATATTCATCGCCATTTGAAAAGGCTGAGCCATGTAGTTAAAACTTGAACAAGCAGCAATGACACTGACATCGCTAATGGTAAATCTATCAGGGACAAAGCGGCCGATATTGCCTGAGCTTGCCAGTGGAATAGGGTAAAACGTTGAACCTTCATAAGTTGATGGCGGCTTAACCGTAAACTCAAACACCCCTACTTCACTGATAGATTGCGTAATAGTATTGGTATTATTAGTCGCAGCAATATGGTTGTAATTACCAATACTAAGACTGCCTTGCTCACCAGGTATTGGCGACACCAGTTCACTGCCCAAAGTCATCCCACTATGGATATAGTTAGGCGTAGTTAAGTTGTCACAAAAATCGCCATCATTATCAGACTGCCAAGCCATACCTTGTATCGTTAAATCAAACTCCTCACCGGCTTTTTTATATACATTGCAACTGCTATCGCCCGCTGCACAGCTAGCATTGGCATCAACAGGTTTAACGCATAAACCCACAGGAAAGCTGACAAACGAGTCAGCGCCCACCATCACTAATCCATCTTCCTCGCCAGTGCCATCGTATTGCGCATTTAATTGCATCTGACCCGCATCAGGGTAATTCACGCTAATATCGGCTTCGCCATTAGCATCAAAATCCAGCGATATCAGTGTGCGTGCGCCAACGGATGTCCCTATATCAGTTGCTGCGCCATTACCGGTTACTGCAACTTGCGCCCCAGATATAACTGAACTCGGCGAAACGTAATCGCTCCAAAAGCCCACATCTTTAGTCACATCAGCAAATTGCGGTACGCACGCTTGTGAGGCATCATCTTTTTTCACCGCAGAAACGCTAATACCAGAGGCAGGTTTATTAGCCAGCTTGTCCGGCACAGTAAAAATAAAGCCGCTGTCAGCAAAATTAAAAGTACATTGCGCCGCTGTGGGGGTATTACCGGCAATGCTACATAAAGTGGGGTTAATGGGGGTAGGCACTGAATTAATAATCCCAACGGTCACACTACCCGTAGTGTTGCGCCTTAAATCAACTTGAGTCGAGTCACTAAAGCTAACACTATTGCCGCCAACCCAGCCTCCGCCACCAGTAATAGTTGCTGGGCTTAAGTTCGCTGATACAGTATCTGAAACCGTGGTGCTACAACTGGCATCAGCGCAAGCTTTCAGGGTTAATGTTTCTGCTGTACAGGTTAACGCTGAGCCTGAGTGGGTATATTCAAAATGATCTATGGCTGCGGTTATCGCAATCGTTTCAAGAGCGACAAAGCTGTAATGTTCCCAAACATGACGGCGCTCGGTATTGCGATAAGTATCTTCATCAACCACCATACTGACTGTATCATTGGTCAACTGACAACGGCGCAGCCAGCCTCCATCACCGCCACGTCGACTGGTTTTTCCTGACACTAAGACTGGCGCATCGCTAAAGCCCGTTAAACTAGTGGTGAAGTTACACTGATAATCTAAGTCCTGAATATTTGCTGAAGTGAAAGTCTGCGCATTCCCAAAGTGAAAATTTGTACTTTCACCATTTAACTCAATAGTACCGTTACCTGCCTTTAACGACATATACGCTACGGTTTCGGCTGCAATCTCATCATTTTCCAATCTATCTTCCATGCACCGATTCGGGCTGGTAAGCCTGACCTCAGATGCTTCTAAAGCAACTTCAGCCCCAGTCGTTGTAAATTGCGAGGTAGTGGTAAGCCAACAATTATTAACCTGAGTTTGTATTTGGTGCAAAAAGATATCTTGGGTGTCGGGTAATATCACATCGGTATAAGGTGAGTTTGATCCAATTAGCGCATCATCTACAGCCACAGTTCCGGCGATCAATTCGGTGCCATTGGATAAGTCATGGGTGCCTTCTGTAACTGCAATCCAGTGCACCTCTACCATATTGTTAGAATCAACCTTTCGCCTTGCTGGTGAAGGCGGCTCTTGTTGCTGCCAGCTAAAGCCTGATGTGGTTACACTGCCTTGTTCTAAAAAGACTGAAGCGGGGCCATCACCATTTGCATCAGTTTCAGAAATGGTCGGCATTAAAAAGATTAGCGGTGTTGAACCTGCGGGGAAAGGCGTCTCAAAACTAACACTCCCTGTTGTAGCTCCAGTATTCGGATCAGTTATAGATATAGACTTACCGTATTGAATATGGAATGGAATGACAGGGTTGGATGATGCATCATTGATAGTCGATGATTTCATATTTAACACTCTAGCTGTCACACGACCATTAATAATTGACTGATTGGTCATTGACAAGGTCCCATCAACAAAAATCAACCCATTAACCGTAGTGCCACTGGCTAGTGTTAGTGAACTATAGGTAATTAATTGCAATTCAAAGTTATTACCATCATTCAGCTTTACTCGATCACTCCAACTTGCAGACTGGTTAACAAAAATTCTCACATCGCCAAGTAGCTCTATCACTGAGTCACTACCTAAAACCAACTCATCAATCCAATAATCTCCTGGAGCTAAAATCAAGGTACTGCGGTTTGTCGCCTCTAATTTTTTAAAACGATATTCGTTAAAATTATTCGAGACCGTCGCTGTACAAGTATTTAGCGTGATACTTGCATATTCATTTTGACCGCCATTACCTATATTTATTTGGCTATTATTACAAGAAGTAGCATTACCACTATTCGTTGATTTAAAAGCATTAGTGCCGCTCATCGCTAAGCCACGGATATCTCTACCGGTAATAGTACAAGTGCGATCACCGCCAGCAGCAGTATCGCAGCTTCTCCCATTACCATTTACAATGCTAATAGAACAAAACTGTAAATCATCTCCATTGGTACCATTAATTCGACTTTGATCACTTAACGATAACTGTGTGCCTGAAGCACATTTACCATTATTATTCCCGCGATGACCTTGGGCAACATCAGCCCAAATAACATTCTGATCAATAACTTCAAATGCATAAGCTGGCATTATCAAAAAACAACACATAACTAACGCTGTGACACTACTTTTTAGAAAACTAATCACCACGGGCTTCTACCTCTACCTGACGATTAACCCGCAGGCAATCTGTTGTAGCCGCATCGCCGCTACAATTACCGGTTTCACAAACTGCATAGCTAAGAATGCTATATTGGGTCACGCCGTTAGCCACCGTAGGGGTACAAATCACTGAAACTCTACAGCCGTGAAAACCAACGGTTGATGGCGCTATCCAATCGTGGCGAACTGAATTACAAACACCAACGCCACCAGCAACCGGAAATAAACTTGCTAATTCAGCATCTGCGCCGCTATTGGCGGCAAATAAGGCTCTGGCGCCCCACACTTCGAGGTTCACAGCATCATCGCTATCTTCCAGCATCCGAATTAATGTGCCAGCCAGTAAAAACATGACAATTAAGACAAAAATAGCAATCACCAAGGCGCTGCCTCGTTGACGTCTTGCTATTAAGCCACTAGCGCTTAGTGCCTTGTTTAAAGGGTTATGGAACATTCGTCACCTTAACTTGATGCTGATATTTGAACGTTTCGCCATTAACACTAAATCTGGGTTCAATATGGACTATGGCATTTCGCATTAGGTTTTGTTCAGTCAGTTTAATAGCAGGCTCTAGTAGCAGATTGTTACTAACATTTTCTGCCATCAATACCGCAGTGCCCATTTGCGATGGTGCGGGCTGACTCGCTATATAGCCATAGTCAGCGTAACGATAAAGTTTTACCTCACTATTGCCTATAGGGCTTTCAAAACAATAACTAATAGGCTGACTAGCAAAGTAAATTCGCTTAATTGGCGACTGCTCGGCAAATTGAGCTAGGCCAGTAAATGTTAGCGTAAGCACATTGGCTGAACTTGAACTTGATTGCAGTTCAAAGCGTTTGTTTCTGCTGGCTTGATATACATCGTTAACGCCGCTGCTATTGCTAGCGAGTGGGTAAACCAGCGCATATTGCCCTGCGTTAATGCTAATGCCATTATCAATCACTGTGCCGGTGACAAGGGCATCATCAGGGTAAATGGGCAGCTCAAGGTAACTGGTGCTGGAATCAATGGGCAATAATTCAATACATTGATAACTGCCACCTGTTGCAGTGCGTAATCTGACGCTATTTGGCACTGCATTACGAATATCACGGGTCATGCGTTCAACCGCAAAACGGCTTTGGCTAAGCACTTGATCAATTGAGCTTGATTCAACAAAAATACGGGTACCAAAAATAATAAAACCGCTAACCCCAACCACCAGTATGCCCAAAATCAAAATGACGGTGACCATTTCAATTAAGGTAAAACCGACCTGTTTAGCGCCTATATTTGATAAAGGTTTTGCCCGTTGCAGTATGCCCATTAGTAATTACTCCTTACCGCTTGGTAAGTGATCACTTCACCAGCAGGTGTAGTGACATCTACAGTAATTAATTTTTCGGCTTGGCCGTTAAGGTATGACACATCAACTTCTAACTCATAGCCCAAATACACCTCGGCGTAGGTCTGGTTTGAGTCAAGCATGAGACTGCTAATATTCAAGCCTTTGTAATCATCCACATCATTGAAATTATTACGGCTTTCACCGTTTGGCCCCAGCGTGGTTGAACAAGCTACCCCAGCAGCAGAATTACACGCTGGTATACCACCATTTGGATCGGTATTTTCATCAAAGCGCTTACCCCAAATCTCATTCATTACCGAATGGGCTAGCTCTGCTGAGCGAACCCGTGAAAGTGTTTCAACGGTGCGATCAGCTTGGGGTAACAGCATTGAGGTCATCAGTACAATGGATATGCTCAACACAAGCATACCCACCACTAGTTCAATCAAAGTAAAACCTGATTTTTTAGTTGTAAAAGCATTAAATGGGGATAATTTATAAGCCATGAATATAGCCCTCAGATTCCATTGCAATACCTAAGGTTTCATCGGCTACCGCATTAAAACACAAGCCTGAACAATTGATGTTTGAGCGGCCATAATTATCAAAATCTAAAAAGAAGGTCGTCGCGCTTGTACTGGCCAGCTCGATATAAGCGCCACCCTGAAAAGCTTGTTCCACTTCTGTTCTCAACAGGTTTGCCGTATTACAGCTTGCGGAGGCGGTGTTAATCGTTTGCGAATAGTGGCTAAGCTGATAACCCGTTGGCGACACACTAATACGATAACAACGATCGCTATTATTCATTGCTCTTAACTGCACCTGGCGCAGTTCACTGATAAATTCGTTTCGCAGAGAATACGCGCTATAGCTGGACTGGGGGATAAGCCTTGGGATCACAAACACAGCAATAATCCCCACGATAAGGATCGTAGTCACCAGCTCAACTAAGGTGAAGCCACAATGAACGCGTTTATGCTCAAGCCCAAGTGAAAAGATCATTAGCACCTATTAAAAAGCAAATCAGTTATTAGTATGACAAAATATAGCACAAACGTCCTGATATCATTTATTAAAATTGCCATTTAGCTGATTGATAATGTTAGCCAGTAATCAGCTTACATACTGGAATAATGCCAATAAAAAAGCCTGCGTAAGCAGGCTTTAGTTTTGAAGCGATTTCATACTAACAAGCACTTGCTGCAGGTATAGCTGAAAATTCTGGTAAAGCTCCCGGACCCTTAGCCGCTGTGTACGTGAGAGCACAATTAGCTGGCGCGCCTTCTTGTGTAATTTTCACAGGTCCAGCTCCAGTAATATTCCACTCTGAATCATCAAATGCAGTCGCATGCTGAATTGCAGCAGCCGTACCAGCTAAGTAACCATATGCTGTCGCAACTGAATTGCTAGGGTCAGTTTCATCGCCATCACTGATACCAATATCAACCGAAGAGGTCGGCTCTTTTTCTACGCCCGTTAATGCCGCTTTTGAATACACTAAGCTATTAGCAGCTTGAATCGCTGCTTTAGCACCTTGTAACGTTGATACACGAGCATCACCTTGCAAATTGATAAATTTAGGCGCTGCGGTAACCGCTAAAATACCTAAAATAATGATGACTACCACTAATTCAATTAGTGTAAAACCTTGTTGTTTTTGCATATATAAAAACCTTGAATAAAAATGAATAACTTCAGCTCAAAAATTACGAGCTTACCCCTTTATGGCAACAACTTTATCACTCCTTTATGAGTATCATGTGTTACCGAGGTTACACAGCAGAAAAAATATTCCCTTTAAAAACAAAAAAAGCCTGCATAAGCAGGCTTTTAATATCCAAAAATCTAATTTAACAAAGATCGGGATCTGTTACTGCTGTATAAACGGGCAATACACCGTCTCCAGCTTCCTCATAAACTAAATCACAAGTATCAGGAGCGCCTCTTTGATAAATAGTAGCTTCCCCATCAGTAGTATCATCGATAATCCAATCATTTGAACCTGTATCAATATCAGCTAAAGCATCGAAGGTCACATCTAAAGCTTCTTCCAAATCGTCTTGTTTTGCTTTTATGTAACCATATACAATATTTAAATCTTCTGCGCCGGAGCCAATATCTAGAGTATCTGCATCCTCAGATTCTTTACCAGCCAAAGCTGCTTTAGAATAGACTAATGTATTACCACCTTGGATAGCAGCTTTCATGCCAGCTAAAGCAGAAACTCTCGCATCACCCTGCAGATTAATAAATTTAGGCGCTGCGGTTACCGCTAAAATACCAAGAATGATAATAACTACTACTAGCTCAATTAATGTAAAACCATTTTGCTGTTTCATAAAGACTCCTATTAACAACCGTTATCAGTAATCACATAAGTAGGGATTGTATTAGCATCAGCAGCTTCGGTATAAACCAACTTACAAGCTGCTCCTGTCACTTCTGCAGGTGAACCATTCTGAGTGATGGTTAGAGTCGGTGTAGTTCCAGATGTACCAGCAACGACAATCCACTCTGAATCACTACCATCTGCACCAAACTCTGCATCAATGGCGTTATTAAATTCACCCATATCGGCTTGAAGGTAGCCAAAATTTGTCTCAGCAAGATCTTCTGCACCTATATCGACACCTTCGTCAGTACCCCAATCTGCTATTGCTTTTTTCTCATGACCATCAATCGCCGCTCTAGCAAACACTAACCCGTTAGCGCCTTGAATAGCACCTTTAACACCTTGCAGTGATGCTTGACGTGCATCTGACTGCAAATTAATAAATTTAGGCGCTGCGGTTACCGCTAAAATACCAAGAATGATAATAACTACTACTAGCTCAATTAATGTAAAACCTTGTTGCTTACGTTTGATTTGCATAATGTCGACCCTCTTTAAAAAATAAAATTTATGGCATTTACAACATTACTGAATAATCCTTATTCAGTAATTAACTATTACTTTCAGCGTGATTAAGGCTTTAGTTACCTTAATCAATAAATTAATCGTTACTAAAACTGAATACTTGGCCAGTACCTGGATTATAAGTCACACCTTTTGCTCCAGCGGTATTTAAGCTCGGTGTTGGCGCCGGAACACCTGTATTGGTATTCAAGGTTAATGAAGCAATTTGATGATAGACACAAACATCAATACTTTGAACCACTGAGCCATCGATACCGGTAGCCGTTCCGCCAATACCCTTTTCAACTTTTACTGTGTAGCGTAAATCACGCGCGTCTTCAGTATAGATGTCGTTACGAGGGGCACTTTGCAGCACACTATTAAACACTTCCTGACACGTTAGGTCAGTCATTGCTGTAACGTCAGTATTTGTACGACCTGTCGGAAAACCAAAGCGAGTATCTAAAGAAACAACCGTGCCATCTAAAATCACAGAGGTATTACGACGACCGTCCACTTCCCACTGGGCGCGAACAAAACCCACCGCAGTCGCTAAACCACCGGCAACACCTTCGACACTGGCGTTTTGCGCATCTTCAGTGACATTTAAAAAACGTGGAATTGCGGTTGCCGCTAACAAGCCTAGAATGACAATAACAATAACCAGTTCGATTAAAGAAAAGCCTTGTTGCTTCATTTTCATATAAAATACCTCTATTGAGACTGACACCTATTTGAGCTGCAGTCATATTGCCTATTGTTAACGAGCTAAAGCTTATATGTAAATAAATTTTAGCACTTAATGTAGATTAAACACCTGTATCGGTTAAAATTTAATCTAACCCGGTAAAAATAACCCGCCCCGATGAAACCTGATAACTAATGCTACCACTTTGCGCTGTTGCGAAATGACAAATCTCTAATTCGGTTTGGTAATTTACCTTAACTCCCATATCTAGCAAGTTGCTTGCCATCAATTGTTGCCATAACTCAACACAACCCTGTGCGGAGGCGGATTTTAGCATTGGCCAGCCAAAAGTCGACATCAAAATAATATTATCCTCCCCAGCCAGCTTATCATTTTTAAGTTGTTTGGCTGAACCTGACGCTAGGTTTTCCCAACTTAACTTCAAGCGCTGAGGCTTGCCCTGACTAAGCCACTGGCTTTTTACCATCGCCAGCACATACAGCAGCCGATTATGTTCTCGGTGGATACTTTGAGCGCCGATACTCTCGACGCTTGCAAAATGTTTCGCTCCGATAACAACCATAATCACGAGCACTAAGGTGATGCTGATAATACGGATATAGCTCTTAACCAAATTATTTTCTGATTGCTGTTGTTTTTGCATTATGCAATTAACTCAAACATTGTGGCGTTATGCATTGTTAGCCACCTTTGACCACATTGAGCATATCCCACATTGGCAGATAAATACCCAAGGCCAAAATTAATACAATGCCTGCTACAAAGCCAATTAAAATCGGCTCTAATTTGGCGGTTAAATTCTTTAAATCGTAATCCACTTCACCTTCATAAAAATCAGCAGCATCATTAAGTAATTTATCGATTTGACCGGTTTCTTCGCCTACTGCCACCATCTGCAGCACTAATGGTGTAAATAAACCACTGTGGTTTGACACCCTTAGCATTGATTCACCAGATTCAATTCCGCGGCGCATGGCAACAATACGGTCATGCATATAACTATTATCTACGGCATCTGCCACTAAACTGAGCGCTTGAGTCATAGGCACACCCGCTCCCAACATCATCGAGAAACTGCGGCAGTAGCGCGATAAGGTTGAGCGTTCAATGATTGAGCCCACCGCAGGAATATGTAATTTCCATTTGTCCCATTGTCGCTCACCTTTTTCGGTGTGATGCCAATATCGAATGCTGACAATAATGGCCACTAAAACCACTGTCATTACATGCCAATAATTAACAAATAAATTAGAGGTGTTAATTAAAATTTTAGTTGCCCACGGCAGTTCAGCGCCAAAACGGGAAAACATAGCTGCAAACTTTGGAATAACCATGATGTTCAACACCACCATGGCAATACCGATGGCTATCAGTACGAATATCGGATAACGCATAGCTGACTTTATTCGGCGGCGAGTCTCTTGCTCTCGTTCGATATAGCCAGATAACTGAATAAAAGCATCTTCCAATTTACCGGTGTTTTCACCCACATGAACCATAGAGATAAACAGCGAATCAAAAATATCTTGATGCTGATTCATGGCGGCAGATAAAGGGCGACCTGAGGTTAATTGCTCTGAAATATCATTAAGGGCATCTTTCATTCGTTGGGAATGCGTGGTTTCAGCCAAACCTGCAATAGCACGCAAAATTGGAATGCCAGAGCGAGTTAACGAATACATTTGCCGAGTAAAAATTTGTAGCTCTTCTAATGACACTTTTTGAGTAAAAATACCGCCAAGATTAAAAGGCTTGGTCGGTTTTACTTCACGCAGCTCAAGGGGAATAATGCCACGAGACATTAACGCATCTGCGGCGCTATTCTCGTTAGCTGACTCAATTAAGGCAGTAACGGCAGCGCCTTGGGAGTTTCGTCCTCGATACTGGAATGTCGGCATAATTAGACCCCTGAAGCAATATTATGCAGAGCGGGGGGCTCCATTCGCAGCTCACTGACATCTTCAACCAGTTTGGCTACCTCTTCTATGGTTGTCATGCCATTAAATAGATATTCAAATGCTGAGTCTGCCAGCGGCACAAAACTTGGGCTTTGCTTGGCGGCATGGGCAAAGTCTTGCGGGTTACCGGTGCGCATCGCATCCACCATGGCATCATCAAGCTCAAGAATTTCAAAAATACCTATACGACCACGGTAGCCGGAGCCATTACAGCTTTGACAACCTGTACCTACTTTAAAGTTGGCTTGGCTAGGATCTTTTTTGCTTACGGCGTTAATCCAAGCTAATTCGCCTGCTGTAGCTTGGTAATCAGTCGCACAGTTCGCACATACGCGGCGCACTAACCGCTGGGCAATAATCACCCTTAGCGCACTGGCAACTAGGTAACTGGCTGCACCCATATCGAGTAAACGTAGCGCACTGGTAATGGCATCATTGGTATGCAAGGTCGATAACACAAAGTGACCGGTTAATGCGCCTCGAAGGCCAATTTCGACGGTTTCTTGATCACGCATCTCACCCACCATGATGATATCGGGATCTTGACGTAAGGTGGTACGTAGTACATTGGAAAAATCTAAGCCTATCTTATGATTTACCTGTACTTGGTTAATCCGCGGCAATTGGTATTCCACCGGATCTTCAACGGTAATGATCTTAGTATCAGCTTTGTTCAACTCACTTAAAATGCCATACAAGGTGGTGGTTTTACCGCTACCAGTTGGCCCTGTCACTAACAGCATGCCGTGAGGTCGCTTAATCTGTTTACGAATGCGCTGCAGAATATGATCCGGCATACCGGTTTCATTCAACGTCAGTAAGCCTGCTGATTGATCCAATAAACGCATTACCACCGACTCACCATGATAAATCGGCATGGTAGACATACGTATATCAATTTTGTGGCCTTTTACCTCTATATTAAAACGGCCATCTTGTGGCATACGCTTTTCAGAGATATCAAGTCCAGCCATTAGCTTTAAACGCAGTACTAATGCTGAGGCAATATTGACTTCATCTAAGGTGTTTTCATGTAACTGACCATCGATACGCTGACGAATACGCAGTACTTTTTCACCGGGTTCAATATGAATATCCGAGGCACGCATTTGCACAGCATCTTCAAAAATCGACTGTAATAATTTAACCACTGTGGTTTCATTATCACTGTCACTGTTGGTGATACTGGCCAAGTCGAACATGTCATCTGCGGCATATTCTTCTTCTAATTCACCCGCGATTTTTGCAATTTCATCGGTGCGTCGATAGAGGTTATCGAAGGCATCCAGTAACTGTCGCTCTGGCGTCACCGCAATGGTCAATTTTTTCGGTGCTACAAACACTTCAAGGTGATCGATTGCTTGTAAATCAGCAGGATCGCTCATCGCCAAGGTCACGCTGTCAGCGGTGGCTTCAACGACTAAGGCGCGATACCGGCGCGCCTGTACTTCAGGGATCAAACTGACCACTTCAGCAGGAATAGAAAGACGACTGATATCTAAATAAGGCAGATTAAGCTGCTGGGATAAAAACTTCAGTAATTGATCTTCAGTAATACAGTTAAGATCAATTAAGGTACGACCGAGTTTTTTACCGGAATTACGCTGCTCCGCTAAAGCCTGCATTAACTGATCGTTTGAAATAATGTGTTCTTGAACTAGTAGATCGCCCAAACGCATTTTCAATTTAGGTTTCATTGGCTACCTCCTAGTTGAATTAAACGCTGCTCTATATAAGTCATAGCACCCGTTGATAAACCTCTATATGACATTGCCTTTCGATAAGCATCTGCCGCCTGAGGGTATTGTTGTTGTGAATCTAACGCATAAGCTAGGCCCATCCACCAGCGCGCTTGCGAGGGTTCAATGGAAAGTAATGAGCGATAAGCCGCTTCTGCCAGTGCAAATTGACCTTCTTGTTGTGCAATATCACTTTGTAACATCCACTTGTCTCTGGCCCATTCGCTGTTATCGTCTATCTCACTCAAGGTATTGAGCGCTTTATTGGGACTAAACGCGGCGATTTGCACTTTTGCCTTTAAGATGGCTAATTCAACCTCTTCAGGAAAAAGGCTCACCCCTTGGGCTAAAATTTGCTCGGCTCTGCCTAAGTTATTGACTGAGTAATACAGCGCGGCGAGTTGCTTTCTTGCTTGATGCATAGAAGGCTGCAGTACTAAAGCTTCATAATAATTTTTAATCGCTTGATCAATTTTTTGCTGCTGCTCAGCCACTTCTGCTGCGTCGAATTTTTTCTTCGCTAATTGTTCATTAGTTAAGGTCACTTCTTTAACCGCCATGTGACCTTTTTGATTTACATTGGCCACGGTTGCACTGCTGCTTGAACGGCGATGTTGGGCAAAATGCACTTTTACATCCGCCGTTTTATCAGCCACTTTGACGGCTTCAGGCTCAACCAGCGTTTGGTGTTGTGTTACTGCCTTAGCTTCTGCGCTGAGGCTTGCTGGCTCACTAACGACTATGTCTTGTTGCTCAGCTAACGCTACATTTACTAGCTCTACATTTGCTAGCTTTGATTGCTGGTTAGCATCAGTTTCATTTAGCTTACTTTTATTTAGATCACTTTCTTTTAGCTCAGCGCCTGCAAGCTGATCCGAGGCTTTAATCTCAGCCTCAGTAATATTATTCTCAGTCTCTTGCTGCGCTATGGTTACCTTCGCACTGGCATTGCTAGTATCAGCCTTAGACTGAAGATTATGCTCAGCCAAAGGCTGCAGGTTTTGTAATTGCTTACCTTGTTGATAAAGCATGAAGCCTAATATCAACATGGTAATTATCATCACCAGCGCGATGAATAAGCCTCGGTTCGCCCCCATTGCTGAGCCAGATGTTGATTCTGGTTGCAACTGACTGTGGAATTGCACTTTGGGAGTAACAAAAGCCTCAGTCGTATTGGCAGCGCCATTTTCATCTACTGCGGTTTGCTGGCGCTTATCTAAATCTTTTAAAACTTTATTTATTACGCTCATATTGACTCACTTAAAACAGCTAACCAGTCAACATCGACAATATATAAACATGTCAGTGATGCGCTAATAATTAATATAAAAAATACCCAAGCATTTATGGTATTGCTGGGTGATAGATGTGTGGCATCTTCAGTATCGGCAATGGCTGCGCGGCAATGTGATGTGCTTATTTGCGCTCGCCCTTCTGCATAACACAGCAACATGGCTTTATTAGCAATTACATTAACTAACCGTGGTATGCCTCTTGCCGCTTGGGCGATTAATTTAATGTCTTTATCACTAAACAAACCTTTGCCTTGGTAGCCTGCAACACTTAAGCGATAATTAAGGTACGCTTTAATTTCATCCCATACTAATGGCCTAAGGCTATAACTAAAGGTGATCCGCTGTTTTAGCTGCCGTATTGCTGGGTCTTGTAAGCGCTTATCTAGTTCTGGCTGACCAAACAACACCACTTGAATTAACTTGGCGCTTTCAGTTTCTAAATTGGTAAATAGCCGCAGCGTTTCTAAACTGTTATTAGGTAAGGCTTGAGCTTCATCGAGCACCAGAATCACTTTAAAGCCTTGGCTGTTGAGCTCAAGTAAACGGCTTTGAATTAAGCTGGTAAGTTGCTGCTGATTGAGGTTTTCAGTTAATAAAACCCCGAGCTCCGCCGCTAACGCCCAACGAAGCTCGTCAGGGGTTAAATAAGGGTTCGGTACATATGCGCAGTGATAATTAGTCGGTAAATCGTTCATCAGCTTACGACAAATCAGCGTTTTACCTGTCCCTACCTCACCAGTTACTTTAATAAAGCCTTCACCATTAGCGATGGCAGTTTGCAGCACTTGTAACGCCTCCACATGGGGCGTCAAACCAAAGAAAAACTGTGTATTTGGCGTAAGCGTAAACGGTAACTGACTCAGGCCAAAGTGCTGCTGATACATAATGTTTGCTCGTGCTTACATCGCTATTCTTGCTCTGGGTACCAACGATCTAACAGGTCTTTTGAACGTTTTAGCTCATTGGTCCAGGTGTCTGCGCCAACAACCGTAGGCTTAAGCATAATGATAAGCTCGGTTTTTTTGGTTGATTTACTGCGGTTGGTAAATGCTTCCCCTAAGAAAGGAATATCACCCAGTAGCGGCACTCTAGAGACAATTTCAATATTCTCGCTCTTCATTAGGCCACCGATCACCACCACATCACCTGATGACGCTTTTATCACAGTGTCAGATTCACGGATTTCACTTTGCGCTAATGGCAGCTCTAATGATGAGCCACTCACTTTAATTTCTTTGATTTGCTCAGACACATCAATCACTGATGGATGAACATGCAACAAGACATTGCCTTCACCATCAATTTGCGGGGTCACATCTAAGGCTATCCCCGAAAAGAATGGCGTGAGTTCAACTTGCGGCGTGGTCACTGGCGTTGTTCCTGCAACCGTGGTTGATGATACGTCAGTAACAAAGTACTCATCATTACCCACTTTGATCACTGCTTTTTGGTTGTTAGATGCGGTCACCCGAGGGCTTGAAAGTACATCTACATCCCCTTGGGTATCCAGCAGGCTTATCATGGTGCTAAAGTCGGTACCGGTTAAGCTGACAGAGGTCACCCCACCTATCACATTAGTAATTTGATCGCTTAAGCCATTACCCGGTGAAGTGCCAAAACTAATGTCTGTGCTACCTGCATGGCCTAATACGTTATCCCATTGAATACCTTGCTGATAACCATCAGATAAGGTCACTTCTAAAATCTTGGCTTCCAGAATAACCTGACGCTGTAAGTGGGTTTCTGCAATATTTAAAAAGGTGCTGACTTGGCGTAGCTCGTTTGGAAAAGCCCTCACAGTTACTAAGCCAGCTTGAGGGGTAATCACCACTTGGCGTCCACCACCGGTATCGCCAATAATTGATACTAAGGTTTTTTCTAGCTCACCCCAAAAATTTGACTTGGTGGTCGAGCGAATAAAGGTGCCGTTGGTATTATCGTTACCATCGTTATTGCTATTATTACTGCTGTTATTTGAGCTATTGCTATTACTGTTATTTGAACTATTGCTGTTTGAATTAGAGTTTGAGTTGTCATTACTATCTGAGATACGGCCAGAACTGACAGAGGTTAGTGATAAGCCTTCACGTTCCATATAAATATAATTTAACGGATAGGTTTCAGTGCGCATGCCCGCTGGGAAGATCCGTAAAATACGGCCATCTTGGCTAACTTCATAACCATAAATGTCTTCAATCACTTTAATCACTTCAGAAAGCGTCACGCCATTGAGCGATACAGAAATAGAGCCCGTCACATCAGGATGCACCGCCACACTTAAAGGGGTGCCTTGGACTAAACTTGGGAAAAACACTTTTGCATCAACATCGTTAGCAGACACATCAAAGCGGCGCTCAGTCGGTAAAGATGCACTGGTTCTGCCAAGGGAACTTGAACCATTTAATTCACGCTGCACATCTTCAGGCATTTGCGCTGGCGGCGGGACAATATTTTGCGCCGCTTGTGCTTGCTCAAGAGATTGACTCAGCTCACTTTTAGACGTGGTTGGATCGGGTCTGTCTGTGGTTTGACAACCTAGCAAACATAGAGATAGCAGAGGGGTTATATACTTAATTACATTCATTGTTATTGATTTCCTATCGCTCTGTTATCGATTGAAATAGCGTTAATTTTCTGCCATCAGCTAAATTAACGTATTGCTTTCCAATATATTCAATTCGTACCCCTTCGACGCGATCACCAACAAAAAATATTTTGTTGTTAATCACCGCATGGGGTTTATTACTATGCATTATGCTATTAAGTACTAATGAGCCCGGACGATTAACTTGAGTCGATGACACTGCGTAGCCTTTGCCTGGTAGTGTCGGATCTCTCAATGCTTTTGCAAAACTTAAGCTACTGAATAGCAGAAAGCTTAGGCTGATAGCACAGGTGATTATGAGTATCTGCTTATTGTGCAACACTAATAAACTCCTTATTAATACTTAAGGTATAAAGCTCTATTTCTACTGTGGCATTGGGGTGTTGCTCAACATGGTAATCGAGACGCTTCCAATATAATTTGTCTGGCATCGCTTCAATGGACTGAATAAATTTTAAAATAGCAAAATAGCGCCCTTCTAAGGTCAAGCGAATACCATGGCTATATAAGTTCATTTTGTCTTCTTCGCCCACCTCAATAAGTGGCTGCGGGGCGATAGAGGAAAATGACACTAACTTCACATCGTTAATATTACCCAGCAAAGTGGTTAATACTGTCGGCATATAATTGGCTGGCACCATGGAGATCATCTGGCTTTCTAAATTGGCATCCATCTGCTGATTTTGCTGCTCAATCATGGTCAATCTATTGCGATAATCGCTATTAGGATCCATGGCTAATCGCTGCTGATAAAGCGCAATTTGTTGCTCTGAAATATCATTTTCAGATTCAATTTGCGTGACTTGATGTGACAGCTTTAATCTTTCTTTCCAGATAGTTTCAACCGGAATATAAAGCAGCATTGCGACAACAATTATGCTGGCAAGGGCAATCAATACTCTTTCGCGCTGACTAAGCTCATTAAACTGAGTGGCGAGTTTTTGCCATGTTTGCTTCATTGCTTCGCCCCCTGTTCAGCAGTGCTCGCCAACTTAAACGCCAAAGGCTGGTTTTCGCCTCTATCCATTGTCATGGTGGCAAAGGCATAACCTTTAAGAGTTTCAGTGGTTTTTAATCGCTCAACCCATAGCGGAATGCTCTGGGGGTGAGAGCCAAAACCTTCAAATTCAAAATATTGCTGATTAATCACGATACGGTTTAGCCACACAGAACTATCAGATACAGAGGCAAGATCGGTGAGCAGGCCTGCGTAGCCATGACTTATCATGTTATCTCGTTGTTTTATTTCATCTGATAATAATTGCTTTAACTCTAGACGTTGCTGCTCAAGCTCGACTTTAGCAACTAAATCCGCATCCGGTTGACGGGTGGATAATTGCAGCTCTAACGCCGCTTTTTGGTTGTCTAATTGCAACTTTTGCTTTGATAATGCGCCGTGCTGACTGGCAAGAGTCGACTCCAACCAAAAACCAACACCCCAGGCGATAAGGCTGAGCACAACTACGGCGGCAACCGCCAGCATCATGCGCTCAAAAGATAGCCTTAACTTGGCGGGCAATAAGTCTACGCTAAACAGGTTAACCGTGGTTTTGATCACTTAACACCTCCAGCGAGTTGCGCATATGCCATGGCGGCAAAATGACCATTTACTGAGTCGTGTGAGATCACACTGACCGTTTGATTAAAGTTTTGTGCAACCAAAGGCACCAAGGCTTGGGATTCACCACTGATAAGTAAATTAATCGAATGAACTGGCGCTTGGCGTAATTGGCTCTCGAAGTAATCCATTGAGCGTTGGATTTCTAAACTCAAATTATCGGCTAATCCATATTGTAAGTCTTGGGCACTGGCGCTATCTATTTGACTGAAACCGCGCACTCGGCGCTGCATTAATAGCTCGCCTTGCTTAACCACGGTTAATAGCAACTCTTGCCCTGATACATGACTAACAATCATGTGGGCTGACTCATCGTCAAATAAGTGGGTCATGGCAAGTTCTTCAATGCTGATGCCGCTAATGACAAAACCATGATGCTCACAAGCTTGTGCCAATTGTGACAGCTGCGCTTTATTAGCTACCACCACATTAATTTTTCCGGATGTATTTAATGAAGACTCAAAGTAATCTAATTGAATGTTGCCAACAGGCTCTGAAACTAAATCTTTAACCGACCACAATAGCGCCTGAGTTAACTCTTGTGCTTGTACATTGGGTTTGTCGGCAGTGACTAACTGATAAAAGGCTTCGCTCAAAACAATTTGAAGCTTAGCTGCACCAAATTCTTGCTGTAGCATTTCAAAGGCTTTTGAGTAATTATCGCCATTAAAAGCGATTTGATGAATAACACTGTTTTTAGCCGAGTTTACAAAGGGTTTTGTTTTTGAATCAGTTTGTTGTTCAGCATTGCTGACAATATTAGTCTGAAAAACTGAAATCGTATCCGCGCCAAGGTATAAGCCTAACTCTGTAGTAGGCTGAGGCTTGCGCCAAAAAGCTAATGTGTTCAAAAAACCATTTTTCATTCAAAACCCTGTGCTTCAATGACTCGCAAATGTAATGACATAGAAAAGCAACTCTACGCAGCCAAAATCAAACCAATTATACAACATCAAAATAGCGCACTTACCGAGATGTCATAACGACTATAGCCAACTAAGACTAAAAAAGTGTCAAAAAAATAACGCCTGTCATTTTAACCTTTAGTCCCTTAATTTTATAGGGGAATATTTGGCTAATTTTCCATTATACATAAGATAGGTTGTTAAACGAAGATACACAAGTTTCACACTTGTTCATCAAACATGCTATCACTGTTAAATGTGCTAAAATCTGCTGAGTAAATGGCCAAAATCTATCATTGCTCCCAGAACGGCTACCGATAACGACCCACTATGAGTCGTTACTGATACAGTAAGATACAATTATTGTACCAATTTATAGCAAAACGCTTTTAAGCTAGCCCAAACAAGGTCAATACTAATGGTTAAAAAAGTCACCTTGGGCGGCACTAACACCGAGAATTTTTAAAGTTTGCCACTCTTCAAAACTGCTGACACCTTCAGCAAATACCTGCACTTCAGCGCGATATAAGCCACCAATTAAGCTACGAATAAACAATTGGTTTTCTGACTTTAAATGGATTTGGTGAATAATAGAGCGATGCAATTTTACTAAGTCAAAATGACACTCTTGAATATAGTGAGTGCCCACAACTTGCAAGCCCACATGGTCAACACACAACCTGGCTCCTATTTTGCGAAGCATTTCGAGCGTGGCTACCAAGTCTTGTTGATGTTTGACCACAATATTTTCAGCCACTTCAAAAGTAAGCCTTGATGCTAAAGGGCGATGCTCAAGTAATGTGGTTTGTAGCCAGCGCGTAAAAGCGCGACTGGTTAGCGAATCGAGGCTTAAATTAACACTAAAATGCTGTTGGTTATTAGCCATTAGCTCGAACAATACAGTTTCAATTAATTGCCGCTCAATTTGCGGCATCAAGCCACATTTGTTGGCCATAGGTATAAATAACGTCGCCCTAACCTCATTACCTTGATTATCAATAGCCCGGCTAAAGACTTCCTGATGACAAGTTGCGCCATCGCTATCAATCACTTTTTTAGTAACAGTCACAAAGCGGCGGTTAACTAAGGTGCTTTCTAAGAAACTGCGCCAACGCACCGATCCTTTGGCGATCTCTTTATCCACAGCGCCTTTGTCATACATAAACCAGTTATTATTTCGTTGCAATTGCGCTGCTTTCAAGGCCATTTCAACTTCTTCAACGATCTGCTGCTGCTGATCGCCAGCCTTATAAAAGGCCGCCCCCAAATGAATATAGTTATCTTGAGAGTCAGACTGATTTTGTAATTGGCTAATGCCAATTTTAAGCAGTTTGCCGGCTAAACTGTCCGCTTCAGCAAGGGAAAGTTGCGGCGCTACCACGACAAATTGATTAAAACTGTAGCGAGCAAAAATGGACTCTTCAAATCTCACCAGCAACCTTTGTACAGCTTGCACTAAGTCATTAAGCTGCTCATTCACTTCTTCAACACCATGTTGTTGCTGCAATAAATCTAAGTCGTCAAAGTTCATCAGCACCACTACTCCATGAGCAATCATGGTTTCTTGGTGCGTTAACGCCTCCAAACGGTTTTCAAAAAATATGCGGTTACCAATGCGGGTGCTGGGATCCAAAAAGGTATTCGAGCGAATAAACTGATCAAAACGGCCACGCTCTTTTTGGGCATCTTGCAGTTGCACAAGTAACTTTGTCATGGCACGGTTAATCAGTCGTGGTCTGGCCTTAGCCGCATATTGCAATGCTTGTTGATGCTCTCCATCCAAAATCAAATGACTACGCTGAGCAATATGTTCAATGCCGTCTAACTCTTCAGTAAACCAGCGCAATCCAAAACGGACAAACAGTCCAATGGCGCTTAAAGCAATAAACAAGCTGATATATTCATACCACCCCAATTGTTGTACTAGATAAGGCTGAGGCAAATTTAGCTCCATCGCTAAATTAGACGACTTATCAAGCGTATGCTTATATAGAGTGGGATATTGATCTGCCGTAGGGGAGTAATACTCAAATAAAATATCATCACCACGGGTCAACTTAAATGAATTGGCGTTAAAAGCCATCAGCATAGGCGGTAGCCATGCATGTAAATCCCACTGATACTTGGGTTGGCTCTTGGATTGGTTTGCGGATTGGCTCTTAGATTGATAGTGTTCAACTAACATCAACCCTAACTTATCGACTTTTTGCTGCTGAAATTTATAGGTCAGTTGCGTGAAACTGACCATAGCACCCACCAAAAAAATAAAGCCCACAGCCGTGAGCGATAACAGCCAAAAACTGATCAGCTTTTTGGTTAGCATTTTCGTTAATTTCATTTATCAGCATCCTGCTTAAACACAGCACTCAAGGGGAATTAGTTATTGTTATTTTATTGCGAGTACATTTTTATTATTAGAGAAATAGTTTAGAAAAATAATATTAAAATCACATGTTCAGTTTATGCTAAACGCGTTTACTTTATACTAATAGTCTCGCCTTATATTGAACGCGTCATACTATCACTTGTTTAATAAAAAAATGCTGTCGCAGTTTTAAAAAAGTGAGCTTAGGCTTAATAATCTTATTTAGCTATATTATCTGCTGCAATCTTGCAAAAATAATAGTGACATTTACTCAGCATCATTTAATTATAGCAGTCAAACTCGTTTATTATTAACGCCATTTTCAGCCAATAAAAAAGGGGCTAATGCCCCTTCTAACTAAGGTGAATATCTAACCATTAATAGATTAATAGTCAGTGGGTACCTTATCTAATACCGCGACACCTGAATCAATGGCCGCCTGAGATACCGCACTGGCGATATTTTTCAATAAACGAGGGTCCATTGGCTTAGGCAGCACGTACTCTGGGCCAAAGCTTAATGAATTAACATGTGGGTAGGCTGCTAATACTTCTGCGGGAACCGGTTCTTTAGCAATTGCCGCTAACGCTTTAACTGCAGCAATTTTCATTTCATCATTAATGACACTGGCTCGAACGTCTAATGCGCCCCTGAAAATGAAAGGAAAACACAATACGTTATTCACTTGGTTTGGGTAATCACTACGGCCGGTACCCATAATCAAATCTTGACGGATTGAGTGAGCCAACTCAGGTTTAATTTCAGGATCTGGGTTTGAACAAGCAAAAATAACCGGTTTTGGTGCCATTAGCGCAATGTCATCAGCAGTTAATAAATCAGCGCCAGAAAGCCCCAAGAATACGTCGGCATCCTTAATCACATCTTGTAAGGTACGCTTGTCTGTGTTGTTAGCAAACAAGGCTTTGTATTCGTTAATGTCTTCACGGCGAGTATGGATTACGCCTTGTCTGTCGAGCATGTAAACATTTTCACGCTGAGCGCCACACTTAACAATCATGGTCATACAAGCAATAGCCGCAGCACCTGCACCTAAACAAACAAATACTGCGTCTTCAATTTTTTTGCCTTGAATTTCAAGTGCGTTCAACATGCCTGCTGCAGTTACGATAGCCGTACCATGTTGATCATCATGAAACACAGGCACATTACAACGGGCAATAAGCTCTCTTTCAATTTCAAAACACTCAGGCGCTTTGATATCTTCTAAATTAATGCCGCCAAAGGTATCTGCAATCGACTCAACCGTATTAATAAAATCTGCCGTAGTTCTGTGCTTCACTTCAATATCAACTGAATCAATATTGGCGAAACGCTTAAACAGTAATGCCTTACCTTCCATTACAGGTTTTGATGCTAATGGGCCTAAGTTACCTAAGCCTAAAATTGCCGTACCGTTAGAAATCACCGCAACGGTATTACCTTTATTAGTATAACGATATGCGTCATCAGGGTTTGCCGCAATTTCTCTTACCGGCTCTGCCACACCAGGACTGTATGCCAGCGACAGATCATGACTGGTTTGCGCTGGTTTAGTGAGGGTTACAGCAGTTTTACCTGCAACTGGGAATTCATGGTAATCGAGAGCTTGTTGGCGAAAATCTGGCATTGTATTTTCCTGAGTGAGGCAAGTGATACGGCGAAGTAAAAGTAATTCTGCGAAAACGAGGCCAGTTAAAAATAACTTGAGATCAAACTAATCCGTCAGCGATCGCTTTCTGCTGGGATTATAAATCAAAAAATAACAAAAGTTACCTTTAATAATTAGAATTTGGTCAAGTTATATTTTTTAATCAAAAAATTAACCATCACATTAAGAATCAAGGACTTAAAAATGTAGAAAAATAACAAGATTTGCTAATAAAAACCGTAAAATGCTACTTAAACTTGTCAAAAGTTTGTCTAAATAACAATATTATTATCTCAGTTGAGTTTATATAATTTATAACCAAAAACTTTATTCAGCTGAAAATAAATTTGTGTAAAAAGTGACAGCTACAAAAAAAGACGCCGAAGCGTCTTTTTCTTAAAATAATTGCAAGAGCAATTATTTTTTACCAAGTGCACCAAAGCGCTTGTTGAATTTGTCGATACGACCACCAGTGTCTACAACTTTCTGAGTACCAGTGTAGAATGGGTGACATGCGCCACATACGTCCAAGTGCAAGTTTTTACCAGCAGTTGAATTTACTTTAATGATGTTACCACAAGTACAAGTTGCAGTAATTTCAGCGTAGTCTGGGTGGATACCTGTTTTCATTTGGATTACCTTTTAATAGAGGCCACGTCGCTCTCCCAACCCGAAGTTGAGCACCACATGCGTTAATAACAATAGTGTTTTAGGCGCGCAATAGTACAGTATGTGTCCAGACCAAACAAGTGCTATTTATTGGCTACGGTGTTTAGCTTCTATCGACTCAAATTCAAGCTTCGCATCAGCCTTTGTTATATATTGATTCAACTGAACTTTTGTCGGGCATCGCAATGGCACATCTTGTTTGATTAAGTGAATTTTCTGCTGAGAAAACGCCTGAGGATTGGCCTCATAAAGCGCTAACATCGCCCCATAAACATGGGTATTCCACGATGTAGCATAACGTGACGCAATCCCCCATAAGGTCTCAGTGTTATTACGCTCAACCATACAAGCTTGACTGTTATTACTGTTATTACTCGCCGTTACAATAATAGGATCCTTTTCGGCTGGTGTTGCAGCTAACGGGACTTTTTTGAGTGCTTTAGCGGCATCGATTTTAATATCACTGCGACCATTTGGCTTTATGTAAGGGGCATCAAATACCGACAATACCGCATACTGCTGCCAGCTATTGCCCTTATATTCACTGACAATCAGCTTAGCATTAGGGTCACTGACATCATCAACACCTATGGCATAGAGCATAAAGCGACTCACAGGTTGCAGCATTAACTCCTCAACAACCTCATTTGCTCCAACGGTTTGACGTAAGTGAAAACTCAGCCGTGAAAGATCATCGTTAGCGGCCACAATATTAAGCTTTAATTGCGGATGCTGATCTAGCTTAAAATGGCGGCTATTGATACTGATATGACTCAGCGCTGCTTGGGCACTAAACGAAAATAAAAACACAGACAGTGCTAGGGTATGTTTGCTAAATAATCCTTTTAACATCAATTTTCTCTTATCCTATTTATTTACGGTCTAGCTGGAGTAAACTAGAGCTTCACAATTCTGAATGATGATGACTTATGCCTGTGTTTGTTGAGGTTGCATTGCCCGTTCCCATGCGGCAAACCTTTAGTTACCAAATCCCTGAAGCCAACGTAGCACAAATAAAGCTTGGACTGCGGGTAAAAGTGCCTTTTGGTCGACAGCAACTAATTGGGCTTATTACTGCCATTAAAGATGACTGCGACGTGCCAGCAAACAAGATTAAAGCTATCACTGAACTGCTGGATGATAAACCGTTACTGCCTGAAAGTTTGTACAAATTAACACTTTGGGCGGCAAGATATTACTTTGCCAGCCAAGGGCAAATGCTCAGCCAAGCCTTACCGGTTGCCCTGCGTAAAGGGTCAAGTGCTCAACCGCAGACTGTGACTGTATTTGCGTTAAACGAGCAAGGCAAGCAAGTCGATATCAGCGTGCTCAAAAGAGCGCCAGCACAAAAGAAATTATTCGAATTACTGCAGCAGTCGGCCATCAGCCAAGATGAATTTACCACCCAAGAGCTCAGTAAAGTGGCCTTAAAAGCCCTTGAAGATAAAGGCTGGGTTGAGCGCCAACACATCACCAATGCCGCCGACTTAAGCTGGCGTCAACAATTGGTCATGACAGAAACCCCACTTAAACTTAATAAACAGCAAGCAGTGGCAGTATCTATCCTTAATCAGCAGCAAGGGTTTCATTGCAGTTTATTAGAGGGCATTACTGGATCTGGTAAAACCGAAGTCTATTTGTCAGTATTAGAAACTATCCTAAAGCAAGGTAAACAAGCGCTGATTTTGGTGCCTGAAATAGGCTTAACACCGCAAACCATTAACCGCTTTAAGCGCCGATTTGATGTCAATATTGCCGTTATTCACTCCGCATTAACTGACAACCAGCGTTTAGAGGCTTGGCGTCAGGCCCGTAGCGGTGAAGCCGCGATTATTATCGGCACTCGCTCGGCATTATTTACCCCAATGGCATATCCGGGGCTTATCATTCTTGATGAAGAACATGACAGCAGCTTTAAGCAGCAAGAAGGGGTGCGTTATCACGCCCGCGATTTAGCTGTTATGCGCGGCCACTTAGAAGATATTCAAGTGATTTTAGGTTCGGCAACGCCATCGCTAGAATCGCTACAGAATGCCATTTCAGGCCGTTATGCCCACTTAGAACTCGGCGAACGCGCAGGTGCAGCCCAAAAAGTGAAGCAAGGAATTATCGATATTCGCTCCCATCCGCTTAAGGCCGGCATGAGCGCCTCAATGATCAATGAAATGCGTATGCACCTAGATGCGGGCAACCAAGTATTACTATTTCTAAACCGCCGTGGCTTTTCGCCAGCCCTACTTTGTCATGAGTGCGGACATTTGCATGAATGCGATCGCTGCGATGCCTTTTTTACTGTTCATCAAGGTTTAAATGAAATCTGCTGTCACCATTGTGGCAATCAATATGCTATTCCTCATCAATGCCATGAGTGCGGCAGCACCATGTTAATGGGCCATGGCACCGGCACAGAGCAATTGGCACAAGCCTTAGCACAAGAGTTTCCCCAATATCCGGTAGTGAGGATCGATCGTGACACCACCCGCAGAAAAGGCTCATTAGAAAAACAGCTCAACGGCATTTTAAAAGGTGAATATAAAATTTTAGTGGGCACCCAAATGCTAGCTAAAGGGCATCATTTTCCAGATGTGACTTTAGTGGGATTAATGGATGTCGATGGCGCTTTATTCAGCGCTGACTTTCGAGCCCCAGAGCGCTTTGCGCAGCTTTATACCCAGGTTTCAGGCCGCGCCGGCCGTGCTGATAAGCCCGGTAAAGTATTACTACAAACCCATCAAAGTGATAACCCCATATTAAGGGATTTACTGCAGCACGGTTATGGTAAGTTTGCCCGCGGGCAATTACTTGAGCGCCAACAAGCCCTGTTACCACCCGCTTGGCACATGGTGCTGCTTAGAGCCGATGCCCATTTAGCAGAAGATGCCGATAGCTTTCTCAATCAGGTGGCCAGCTTATTACCCCAAGATAAAGAGTTTGAAGTCATTGGCCCAATGCCTGCTCCATTGGATCGTAAAGCGGGCAAATACCGCCGCCAGTTATTATTCCAAGCTAAAAATAGACAACGATTACAACAGGTTTTTGAGCAAGTATTGCCAACCATTGAGGCATTGCCTGAAAGTAAAAAATGCCGTTGGAGCATTGACCGCGACCCGCAAGATTTAATGTAATCAGCTTGGCTTATTCTGCTATAAAATTCGCTTTGCTGAAATTTAAAAAAAATCTCGAATAAAAACACTATCGAGATAGCATTCGAGTATCAAAAGCGGCTAAAATAGTCGGTTACTCCTGTCTTTTACTTTAAGTTAGTGCTGATAAACGCCCATGAAATCACATATTGCATCTTTACTAGAACAAACCGTCGACTCTTTTAAGCAACAAGGCATTGTCCCAGCTGATTTTCAGGCTCGCATTCAAGTTGAGCGCACTAAAGATAAAACTCATGGTGATTTAGCCACTAACTTAGCGATGATGCTAACCAAAGTTGCTAAAAAGAACCCGCGCGATATCGCTCAGCTAATCATCGACAACCTACCGGCATCTAGCCATGTGGCTAAAGTTGAAATTGCAGGCCCTGGTTTCATCAACTTCTTTATTGATGAAAATGCCTTAGCGAATCAACTGCAAGATGCATTAAACTGTGAGCATTTAGGGATCACCTTACCTGAATCACAAACCATTGTAGTTGATTACTCATCACCAAACCTTGCCAAAGAAATGCACGTAGGTCATCTACGTTCAACCATTATTGGTGACAGTGTAGTGCGCGCACTAGAATTTTTAGGCCATAAGGTCATTCGTCAAAACCATGTGGGTGACTGGGGCACTCAGTTCGGCATGTTACTGGCATATATGGAAGAGCTTCGCGCAGCTCATGGCGAACAAGCTGATCTTGAGCTATCTGATTTAGAAACCTTCTACCGTGAAGCAAAAGTACGTTTTGATGAATCAAGCGACTTTGCTACCCGCGCCCGTAACTTAGTCGTATCACTGCAATCAGGTGATGAATACTGCAACAAACTGTGGCGTGAATTTAATGATATTTCGTTAGCCCATTGTCATGAGGTATACAAACGTCTTGGGGTGACCTTAACCCGTGAAGATGTTCATGGCGAAAGTGCTTACAACGATGATTTAGCCCAAGTGGTTACAGACTTAGCAGCTAAAGGATTATTAAGCGAAAGTAATGGCGCTAAAGTGGTATTCCAAGAAGAGTTTCGCACCAAAGAAGGCGAGCCTCTACCGGTTATTATTCAAAAAGCAGATGGCGGTTATTTATATGCCACCTCTGATTTAGCGGCAATGCGTTACCGCTCAAATGTATTAAAAGCCGATCGCGCCCTGTACTTTGTCGACTTGCGCCAGGCACTGCATTTCCAACAAGTATTCAAACTGGCTAAAACTGCCGGTTTCGTCCGTGAAGGTTTATCGCTAGAGCACACAGGTTTCGGCACCATGAATGGCCCTGATGGTCGTCCATTTAAAACCCGTAGTGGTGGCGTCGTTAAGTTAGTGGATTTGCTAGATGAAGCAAACACTCGCGCCGTTGAATTAGTGCGTAGCAAAAACCCTGATATGGACGAAGAGACACTCCTTGAAGTGGCTCGCGTTGTGGGTATTAGCTCAGTTAAATATGCTGACCTTTCAAAAAACCGCGCCAGCGATTATATCTTTAGCTTTGAGCAAATGCTCAGCTTTGAAGGTAATACCGCTCCGTACCTACTTTATGCTTACACCCGTGTTGCAGGCATCTTTAAACGTGCAGCAGATGTTGACTTAAGTCAGGCTAAAATCGTGCTTGAACACGATAAAGAAAAGCAACTCGGCACTAAGCTTGCTCAGTTTGGCGAAGTATTAACTCGCATGACAGAAAAAGGCTTGCCACATGTTATGTGTGCCTATGTTTATGAGCTAGCCAGTGAATTCTCAAGTTTTTATGAAGCTTGCCCTGTGCTTGCCGCTGAAACTGAAGCGCAAAAACAAAGCCGTTTATTATTGGCGCAGTTAACTTCAAAAACCTTAAAAACCGGTTTGTCGCTGTTAGGCATCGAAACCTTAGAGCGTATGTAAATGAGCCGAGATTACGCTAATAAAAAGCCTAGTCCCAAAAAACGTTCGGCATCTAAAAAGAGAGGCGCAGCTCAGCAAAAGCGCTCTATTCCTTATTTGCCGACCTTGGTGGTCATTTTACTGTTAGGCGGTTTTGGTTATTTCTTGTGGTTTATCAGTGGTAGTTCTGATGATGCTACGCCTGAGTCAGCACCAGCAAGCCAAGTGGTTGAAAAGCCAACGCCAAAACCTGCGAAAAAAGACCCTAATGCCCTGCCGCCAAAGCCAACGGAGCAGTGGACTTATTTGGAAGAGCTAGAAAATAAAAGTATTGATATTGAAGTGCCAGAAGGTGCGATGAAGTCTCAAGGCCCTTACCAAATGCAATGCGCCTCATTTAGAAAGCTTGCTCAGGCTGAAGAAATGAAAGCCGTGATTGCCTTTCAAGGTCTAGAAGCCCAAGTGAGAGCGACCCAAGGCACGACTGGCGTGTGGCATAAAGTGATCTTAGGGCCATTTGAGTCAAAACGTGCCGCAGAGCGTGCCAGACATAAATTGCAGCGTGCTAGCATTAATGGCTGCCAAATTTGGCTATGGGAATACTAAACTTAGCGAAGTGAGAGTTCAGCCTCAGTAGCCAAGAACTTATAAACAACTCAAAAAAGACGCTAACATTGTTAGCGTCTTTTTTATTCCCTTGAATTTCTATTAACCACCCCCATATCTAGTTTATCAACCAGCAGCAGACTATTTTACGCTGCAGTCGTTAAGAGGATTTACCGTGACTACTATCGTTTCCGTTCGCCGCAATAATCAAGTTGTCATCGCAGGTGATGGCCAAGTATCCCTTGGCAATACCGTCATGAAAGGCAATGCACGTAAGGTGCGTCGCTTATACCAAAATAAAGTTATCGCAGGTTTTGCTGGCGGCACAGCCGATGCATTTACTCTTTTTGAGCGTTTTGAAACCAAGCTCGAAATGCATCAAGGCCATTTATTAAAATCAGCCGTTGAACTCGCCAAAGATTGGCGCACCGACAAAATGCTCCGCAACCTTGAAGCCATGCTTATTGTCGCCGACACCAAAGAATCATTAATCATTACCGGTAACGGCGATGTGGTTCAGCCTGAGCATGACCTAATTGCAATTGGTTCTGGTGGCAACTATGCCCACGCTTCTGCGCTAGCCTTATTACAAAATACCGATTTAAGTGCCCGTGACATTGCAGAAAAATCATTAACGATTGCCGGTGATATATGTGTATTCACCAACCAACATAAAACCGTTGAGCAAATCGACTACTAAATTAGCACGTAAGGAATTATCTATGTCTGAAATGACCCCACGCGAGATTGTCCATGAGCTAGACTCGCACATCATTGGTCAAAAAAATGCTAAACGTTCTGTAGCCGTTGCGCTTCGTAACCGTTGGAGACGCATGCAACTTGAAGCCTCATTTCGCCAAGAAGTGACGCCAAAGAACATTTTAATGATTGGCCCAACCGGTGTCGGTAAAACTGAAATTGCCCGCCGTTTAGCAAAACTAGCTAATGCGCCTTTCATTAAAGTAGAAGCCACTAAATTCACTGAAGTGGGTTATGTCGGTAAAGAAGTTGAGCAAATCATCCGTGATTTAACTGACTCAGCCGTGAAAATGACCCGCGAACAGCAAATGAAAAAAGGCCGTCATCGCGCTGAAGAGCTTGCAGAAGAGCGCATCCTTGATGCTCTATTGCCTAAGCCAAAAGAAGACTGGGATACTGAAAAGAAAGATGATTCAAATACCCGTCAAATCTTCCGTAAGAAATTACGTGAAGGCCAGCTAGACGATAAAGAAATTGATATCGACTTAGCCGCGCCGCAAGTGGGTGTTGAGATCATGTCACCTCCAGGCATGGAAGAGATGACTAATCAGCTTCAAAGTATGTTCCAAAACATGGGGCAAACTAAAGAAAACCGTAAAAAGGTTAAAATTAAAGAAGCCTTCAAGCTGCTTATCGAAGAAGAAGCTGCAAAACTTGTCAATCAAGAAGACATGAAAGAGCAAGCTATCGACTTGGTAGAGCAAAACGGTATCGTATTTTTAGATGAAATCGACAAGATTTGTAAGCGCGGCGAAAGCTCAGGCCCTGACGTATCACGTGAAGGGGTTCAACGTGACTTACTGCCATTAATCGAAGGTTGTACTGTGACCACTAAACACGGCATGGTCAAAACCGACCACATCTTGTTTATCGCCTCAGGTGCATTCCAGATGTCTAAGCCATCGGATTTAATCCCAGAGCTTCAAGGTCGTTTACCAATCCGTGTTGAGCTAAGTGCACTCACCGCTGATGACTTTAAACGCATCCTAACGGAACCACATGCATCATTAACTGAGCAATATGTGGCGTTAATGGGTACTGAAGGCGTGACCGTTGAGTTTAGCGAATGTGGTATTGAACGCATTGCAAAAGCCGCTTGGCAAGTCAACGAGACCACTGAAAACATCGGTGCTCGTCGCCTGCATACTGTGATGGAAAAGCTGATGGAAGAGATCTCTTACGACGCTTCTGAAAAATCAGGTAGCACCTTTGTGATTGATGCAGATTATGTCAATGATCACTTAGATGCCCTAGTAGAAGATGAAGACTTAAGTCGCTTTATTTTGTAGTATTTGCTTAAGCTTATCTCAACCTAGCTGTGATCTATTACTAATTTAGCCTCACAGATATTAGGAAATTAAAGGTGATTAGTGCCACAATGGACTATCACCTTTTTTATTGTCTATCATTGCCAGCCAAGAGTATCTTAACGTTGCTGACAGTATTTTAAAGAGAGCAATGCCATGAACCAGCAAGCCAATAGCCCCGTTGTAACCAATCTTAAATTAAAGCGTAAATCTAAGTTACTTGAAGTGAGCTTTGAAAGCGGTGAAGTGTTTAATATCAGCTGCGAAATGCTACGTGTTCACTCCCCTTCAGCTGAAGTGCAGCGCCACGGCAATCCAATTTTGGTCACCCACAAGAAAAACGTCAATATCACTGCCATTGAGCCTGTAGGCAATTATGCAGTAAAAATCATTTTTGATGATGGTCATGATACCGGCTTGTTTTCGTGGAAGATTTTATTTGAACTGGGTAATCAACAAGTGGAAATCTGGGAACGGTATTTAGCACGACTTCGTGCCGAAAAAGGTTCACGTGAACCCTTGATTGATATGAATATCAAATACTCTTAGTTTGGTATTTCCAAACTTGGTTTGGGCATTTTTAGTCATCAAAAAGTAATGGCTATCCGCTCAAAATCCCAATTCCAAGACACAAAAATGCCAGCTTAATCGCTGGCATTTTTTATATCGATTGTTACTTTTTAAAGATTACACTGCAGCTTGAAAAATCACGCTGTCAGCTTTCTTAGTGTAAGAATCAATTTGATCAAAGTTCAAGTAACGGTAAGTATCAGCTGCAGTTGCATCTAACTCTTTCGCGTATTCTTGGTACTCAGCAGGAGACGGTAAACGGCCTAACAATGCCGCTACTGCTGCTAACTCAGCTGAAGCTAAGTACACATTTGCACCTGTACCTAAACGGTTAGGGAAGTTACGCGTTGACGTTGAAACAACGGTCGCACCTTCAGCAACACGTGCTTGGTTACCCATACACAGTGAACAACCTGGGATTTCAATACGCGCACCAACACGGCCAAAGATCGCGTAGTAACCTTCTTCAGTTAACTGGTCTTTATCCATCTTAGTTGGCGGTGCAATCCATAAGCGAGTCGGCAAGGTCGTGGCAAACTTCTCTAGCATTTTACCGGTTGCGCGGAAATGACCAATGTTAGTCATACAAGAACCAACGAACACTTCGTCAATTTTTGTTTCTGCAACTGATGATAGTAATACCGCATCATCTGGATCGTTTGGCGCACAAAGAATTGGCTCTTTGATATCGTTCAAATCGATTTCAATAATTTCAGCATATTCAGCATCTGCATCTGCTTCCATTAGCTCTGGGTTTGCTAACCACTCTTGCATCGCTGTAATACGACGCTCGATGGTACGGCGGTCACCATAACCTTCAGAAATCATCCACTTCAACATCACGATGTTAGAGTTTAGGTATTCAATGATTGGCTCTTTATCTAGCTTAATCGTACAACCTGCAGCACTTCGTTCTGCTGATGCATCAGATAATTCGAATGCTTGTTCAACTTTAAGTTGCTCAAGACCTTCAATTTCTAATACGCGGCCAGAGAAAGCGTTAATTTTGCCTTTCTTCTCTACCGTTAACAGACCCATTTCAATGGCTTTAAGCGGGATAGAATGAACTAGGTCACGTAAGGTGATACCTGGTTGCATTTCACCTTTAAAGCGCACCAAAATTGATTCAGGCATATCAAGAGGCATAACACCTGTTGCAGCAGCAAATGCTACTAGGCCAGAACCGGCTGGGAATGAAATACCGATTGGGAAACGGGTATGTGAATCACCACCAGTACCAACGGTATCAGGTAGTAACATACGATTTAACCAAGAGTGAATAACCCCGTCACCTGGACGCAGTGCAACACCGCCACGATTCATGATGAAATCAGGTAAGGTGTGGTGAGTGTTCACATCGATAGGTTTAGGATAAGCCGCAGTGTGGCAGAAAGACTGCATGGTTAAATCGGCGCTAAAGCCTAAACATGCTAAATCTTTCAGTTCGTCACGGGTCATTGGGCCTGTGGTGTCTTGTGAACCAACTGAAGTCATTTTAGGTTCGCAGTATTGACCTGGGCGAATACCTTTAACACCACAAGCTTTACCAACCATTTTTTGTGCCAGCGTAAAGCCTTTATTGGTTGCAACCACATCTTGTGGGCGAACAAACACTTCAGAAGCCGCAAGGCCTAATGTTTCACGGGCACGGTCAGTTAACCCGCGGCCAATGATCAATGGAATACGGCCACCAGCACGTACTTCATCAAGCAGTACCTCGGTTTTTAGCTCGAACGTAGAGATAACTTCATCGCTACCGTTACGCTTAACGACGCCTTCGTATGGATAGATGTCGATAACATCGCCCATGTTCATCTTGTCGACGTTAAGCTCGATTGGTAGCGCGCCTGCATCTTCCATGGTGTTGAAAAAGATAGGGGCAATTTTACCACCTAAGCAGAAACCACCAGCACGCTTGTTTGGCGCATAAGGGATATCATCGCCCATGAACCATAGTACTGAGTTAGTCGCTGATTTACGTGAAGAACCGGTACCAACAACATCACCCACATAAACAAGCGGGTAACCTTTGCCTTTAAGGGCTTCGATTTCTTTAACTGGACCAACAGTGCCAGCAACATCAGGTACAATACCGTCACGGGCATTTTTCAGCATCGCTAAAGCATGTAATGGGATGTCTGGACGAGACCATGCATCAGGAGCCGGAGACAAGTCATCTGTGTTTGTCTCGCCTGATACTTTAAATACGGTCAAGGTGATCTTTTCAGCTAATTTAGGACGGTTTAAGAACCATTCTGCTTCGGCCCAAGACTCAACAACTTGCTTAGCAAAAGCATTACCTTTTTGCATTTTTTCTACCACGTCGTGGTAGGCATCAAACATCAACAAGGTGTTTGATAACGCAGTAACCGCGATTGGCGCAAGTGCATCATTATCTAATTGAGCGATAAGCGGTTCAATGTTGTAACCGCCCTGCATGGTACCTAATAGCTCGGTAGCACGCTCAGCTGAAAGGATGGGTGACGATACAGTGCCTTGAGCCACTGCATCTAAGAATGCTGCTTTTACGTAGGCAGCTTCATCAACACCTGGGGGAATACGATTCTCTAATAAGTCAAGAATCACGGCCTCTTCACCAGCAGGCGGCGTCTCAACTAACTTCACTAATTCAGCCACTTGTTGTGCATCTAATGGCTTAGGGACAACACCCTCTGCAGCACGTTCTGCGACGTGTTTACGATATGCTTCTAGCACGGCAACATTCCTCTTTGTTATTGCGCCTAACAGCGAAACTGAACGTCATTCAATATAGAGAATGACCATTCCACAGGTTCGGGCTTGAAATCCGACCCGTAGTATACTACAGGTTTGCAAAAGTATGAATTAGATCACACTCTATCGGAGGCGAAATCTATCTGAATTTTGAGTTCGATGGCTAATTTACAGCTCACTTTAAACAAATAAAATTAGACGATAGTTTAAAACATTATAAAAAATGATTTAATTCAATATATTAAATA
Source organism: Shewanella sp. 10N.286.51.B8 (assembly GCF_041469325.1). Classification (NCBI taxonomy): domain Bacteria; kingdom Pseudomonadati; phylum Pseudomonadota; class Gammaproteobacteria; order Alteromonadales; family Shewanellaceae; genus Shewanella; species Shewanella sp. 10N.286.51.B8. The sequence goes on along the minus strand of NZ_JBFRKG010000023.1, from coordinate 25,957 downwards.
ATACATACAATTTAAACTTAACCGAGTCTACTTCAGCAAATTGTCGCTATTTTTTTGCAATTATTTTGACTGTTAGGCATAGTTATTTGGCTAATATTAATCACTTGCACCCACCAACATACTTATTCAACCCTATTGCTTAGATATTCAAAACAGTAAACAGGACTATTATGACATTGATAAAAATTAACGCGGTTATTTTTGATATGGATGGGGTCATTATTGATACCGAGCCCGCTTGGCAACGAGTCGAGGTGGCAGTATTAAGTCAATTGGGTGTGCCTATCACTCTTGCTGATGCCGAAAAAACCACCGGCATGAGAATTGATCTTCTGGTCCACTATTGGTATCAAAAATACCCTTGGCCTGAGTATGATAATCAAGCGGTTTCCCAACAAATTATTGATGGGGTTATTCACTTTATTGAAACTGAAGGCAAGCCGATGAAGGGGGTAGTGGCAGCATTACAAGCTTGTCAGCAGCAAGGGCTAAAAATTGGCTTAGCTACCTCATCGTCCAGTGACTTAATTGCTGCAGTAATGAATAAACTGGCTATTAGGGATTATTTTGAGGCCATAGCCTCTGCCGAAAAGCTGCAATATGGCAAACCCCACCCTGAGGTTTATTTAAATTGTGCCACGGCCTTAGGCGTTGAGCCCGCAACGTGCTTAGCTATTGAAGACTCATTTAATGGCCTGATCGCAGCAAGAGCGGCAAGCATGCAAACGGTGGCAATCCCTGCGACTGAATTCGCCGGTCAGTCTCGCTGGCAAGTGGCTCACCACCAGCTAGCACATTTAGATCAGCTTAAATCATTGATTGAAAATATCTAGTAGTAGTGTCTTGCTAACATCTGCCATAAAAAAAGCTGCCTTATCTAAAGATACGGCAGCTTTTTATATTCAAACTGAACAATTAAAAGTTTTTACCTAAAAATAAGTAAAACGATTGCTCGCCAGTATCTGTCAAACCAAAGCCAAGTGCGGCAGGACCCCAGCTGGTATCAGTGCCTAAATATAAGCTACCTGCATAGATAAGGTCATCAAAGTCCACTGCATCACGATTAGTCCACACATTACCCGCTTCAAAGCTAGTACCTATGTATAACGGCACATCACTGAGTAACACATCTCGGCCTAAATCATATTGATAAATCAAGGCGCCAAAGGCTTTATGGGCACCTGCCAATGCGCCTTTATGAAAACCTGACAGATTTAAAAAGCCACCGAGCTCTGCAACATGTAAAGTAAAATCACGGTCCACATCAACGGTGGCTAAAGCGACTTTACCTACAATGGCATGGTTACCTAGCTTAAGCGCCCCTTTCCAATCCGCTTCAAACTGCCAAGATAGTTCATCAGAGTCATTAATAACCGCGCCTTTATAATCTTCATTTCTTACCGAGGCCGTAAACGTTAACCGCTGCCCTTCTGTAGGGAAACTAATGCTATTTAAGGTGTCAAAACTAAAGGAAAAATAGCCGCCATAAGAGCCATATTCAAGATCTTGGGCAGAAACGGCTTTATTACTTAAATCACCTATTTCACCCACTGCGCCAATCTCAATTAATCCAGCGTGGGAATAGTTATAACCCACTCCAAATGCCAATTGATTTAGGGTGTTTTTAAGCTCAAAGACTCGGTTGTTATCATCATAATAATCCCAGTTTTTGATCTCAAATTCGTATTTAGAACGAATGTAGAAGTCTTGGTCTCTGTCTAATGGCTGATAAAATTCTGAGCTAACTCGCTTGTCGTAACCTAACTGAACTTCGTTACGCCACTCACCGCCATTATCAGTCAGCTCACCCATGGTATAAGCCAGACTAAGGGTAATGGCTGAATCTAAGGTAAAGTCATCTTCCCAGTTAAAACCGGCGTCAAAATAATTTGGTCCCCAGGATTTGGCATGGGTGGTCACTGTTAATATGCGTCCAGCTTCTGTGTCTTCAAACTCGGCATCAACACGCTGAAACTTATTAAGGGAATAAAGCCGTTTTATGCCCTCGTCTAAGGCTTCTTTGGTGATCACTGTGCCTTTTTTAAGAGCTAACTCTTCATCTAACAGACTTTCACTCACTCTAGATTGATTATCAAATACAATCTTAATCACTGGGCGGTTAACTTGATTAACTAGTAGTAATTTGGCGCGTTGTTTATTGTCTTGATAGGCCTGATATTCTTCAGCGCTGACACTTAAATGTGTCAACATTGGCAGCGCTGCTTCGCCCGCCACTGTGCCGGCAGCTAATGCGTCAGGCATGATATCAAAGTCAGTGGTGCTCATGTCATCAATCGCAGGACGGATCAGCACATCATCATCGGTTAATAATGTTTTTTGATGCTCTGTGGTGGCTTTGGTCAAAATGGTTGAAAGCTGCTCCAACACCGCAATCGTGCCATTAAGTTGCTCTTTGCTGGCCAATGGTGAGCCAATATCAATGGCAATGACCACATCTGCGCCCATGGCTTTAATGACATCGACAGGCATGTTATTTGAGATGCCACCATCAACCAGTAGCTTGCCGTCTATTTCAGCCGGTTGTAATGCCCCGGGTACCGTTGCAGAGGCTTGCATGGCTTTAACGATACTGCCTTGAGCTAATACCACTGCATGACTAGTAACTAGATCAGTTGCCACAGCGCGATAAGGAATAGCTAGATCATCAAAATCGCCAAATTGCTCTACCACATCAGTTGATGAACGTAATAGTTGCGACATGGTTTGGCCAAGTAATAAGCCACTGGGGACGGCTAAGCCGCCATCTTTATAACCTACGTTAATGGGGATATTAAATTTGTCGCGGTGTTGTTTATCGCGGTAAGTAAGTACTTCTCGAGGAATGGTATCTGAGTAGCCATCAGCCCAAGGGGAGTTAAGCATAATGTGTTCGATTTCTGCGGCGCTATAACCTAAGGCATACATGCCGCCGACGTAGGAGCCGATACTGGTACCAGTAATATAATCAACCGGAATGCGATGCTGCTCTAACACCTTAAGCACCCCAATATGCGCCGCGCCTTTTGCGCCGCCACCACTTAATACTAATCCCACTGACTGGCGTTCTTTAGCCATTAAGTTGTGTGAAAATAAACTGAGTAGTAACAGCAGTGCAATCTTACGGCCCATATAAAGCATCCTATCTTTAATCATGATCTACCGCGTCATTCTAACAGAGAAAACTCACATGAATAAAACCTTTATAACTTACTGTTAACCATGCGAACTTCGCTTTATTACAGCTTTTTCCCAATCCCGATAAACTTATCCAGCTCAGCCTTTGGCATAGGTTTGGCAAAGAAATACCCTTGGATGATATAACAACCTCGGCTAAAAACTTGCTCCATTTGTGCGTGAGACTCTATCCCTTCTGCGACCACCTGTAATTTTAGGTTTCTTGCCAGTTCAATAATACTGCTCACAATGGCTTGATCAGCTTCATTAGTAGCAATATCAATTAAGAAGGAGCGATCGATTTTTAAGGTATTCACCTCAAAGCTTCTTAAATACGCCAGTGATGAATAACCGGTGCCAAAATCATCGATGGCCACCTCAATACCAAGCTGCTTAAGCTGGGTTAAATGCGATCTTGCCACCTGCAGCTCTTTCATCAACACCCCTTCGGTAATTTCCATAGCAAGGCACTTTGCCGGCATACCAGTATCGGCTAAGGTCGCTTTTAAATTCTCAATAAAATCAACTTGTCTAAACTGCACTGCAGACACATTGACTGACAGCTGAAAAGGCTGGTCGTAAAGGGCATGCCATCTTGCACCATCGATACAGGCGTGGCGCAGCACCCAGCGATCTATATCAATAATTAATCCACAAGATTCAGCCACCTTGATAAAGATATCTGGCCGAATAAAGCCCTCGATAGGGTGACGCCAGCGGAGCAGCGCTTCCATCCCTACAAATTTATCACCTTGGAGTATGTCTACCTGAGGTTGGTAATAAAGCTCAAAGTCGTTATTTTCGATGGCGCTACGTAAGTCAGCTTCAATTTTCAAATGATATTGCGCTTCAGCATTGCGCTCAGCAGAGTAATATTGAAAGTTACCTCGGCCTTCTTCTTTGGCGTGATACATGGCTAAATCAGCATTTTTAATTAAGGTTTCAGAATCTTGGCTATCTTCAGGCCACATGCTGATACCAATACTGGTTGAAACAAAAAACTCACGGCCAAATAATTTAAACGGCGTAGCAAACCTTTGTAAAATTTGCTCAGCAATCAAATTTATCTGATCAATAGAATCAGCATTTCGAACCAATATGACAAACTCATCACCACCAAAACGGCAAACCAGATGATCATCACCAACACTATTTTTTAAGCGTTTAGCCGCTTCAACGAGTAAAGCATCCCCCATGCTATGACCATAAGAGTCATTGACGTGCTTAAAGCGATCTAAATCCAAAAACAATAATGCTAACTTTTCATTAGTGTGGCTAGCTTGCTCAATAATCTGTTGTAACTGACGAGTAAACATCGCTCGATTAGCAAGGCCTGTAAGCACGTCATTATTGGCTAAGTGCCGTAAATTAGACTCGTATTGTTTTCGCTGGGTAATATCTGAAAACACCACCACATAGTGCTGTGAGATATCGCGCTTATCAGACATTTTAGAGATATTAGCCCAAACAGGAAAATGTTCATTATTCCCCCGTTTAAAGCTTAACTCGCCATTCCATGAGCGGCTATTTTGCAATAAATAATCGATATTTTTGGAGCCATGATCCACATACAATAATGACTCAAACCCCCTTCCATCAAGTGCTTCATGCTTGCTGGTAAAGATAGTTGCAGCTGCGGTATTTAGTAATTTCACCCGCTTGCGACTATCAAGAATTAACATGCCTTCTGAGGTGTTTTCAAATGCCTTGGCAAACAAATCAATTTCATTTTGAAGCTCACGTTGCTCAGACACCTCAGTATAAATACCGGCAACTTGCTCTAATTGCCCTGTAGTCTGATTGCGGGTAACTGCGCGGCCTCTGATGCGCAGCCAACCAATAGCCTCTTCACCACGGTGATACCTAAATTCTACATCAATGGTTTCTTTATCGCCCTTTAACAAAGCTCGCCATTGCTGCTGGAGGTTATCTTTATCGGCGGCAACAATCGGTATATCAGGCACGAGATAAGATAACTTTCTTCTCTCACCCAACAGACCCGATTTATTATCAAATTGGATTTGGTTAGTGCTAGCTTGCCACTCCCATAAATCTGAATCGCTACCGCGCAGTGATTGACGTAATTTGTCTTCACTTTCCCTTAATGCCTGATTAATACCAATAACACGGTTTATTTGTTTTTTACGAAGCCATAAAGAGGTAAATACCCCAAAAAGAATGGCAAAAAGCACTAAGGCTTTAAACCACTGTGACGCCCACCAAAATTGTTCAACCTTAAAACTAAATTGAAACGGACTGCTTGCCCACACCCCATGCTGTTTATGCAATAGCTCTAGGGTATATTCACCCGCTTTTAAGTCAGCAATATTAATCTGAGTTTGGCCTTGCAGATAAATATACTGGCTATCTAAGCTATTATGCTCATGAAGCAAACGGTACTTTAAGCTGATTGGCGTTTCATTCACGTAGTCGAAAGTGGTTATTTGAAAACTGATTAAGTTAGCCCCAGGGCGCACTAAGTTAAAGGATTCAGGTATCAAGTGATACTCTGTATTGTCCTCATAGTAAATCGCAATGGACTCAAGGGCGATATCATCATTACTTACTCGAGGTGCAAGCTTATCAATATCAACTAACATCGCCCCATTAGGGCCGCCAATATATAAGCCTGCATTAGGGTCATAATAAGCTGCTGACTCATTAAACTCATTACCAATAAATCCATCGCTAGTAAAAAATACATCAATGGCTTTTGTCTGTTTATTTTGTCTAATGACCGAAGAGCTGCAGCCAACCAAATGATCTTTTTCAGTTTGCTCGATAAAGTAAATCGTCGGGCAATCAACATGCCAATAGTCACTCATGGATGAAATCTCATGGGTTTGGGTGTCAAAAACAATGACCCCATTTTGGCGAGTCCCTAACCACAGGGTTGTATTATCAACTTGGTGGATATTAGTAATCATAATATCCTTGTGGTTAATGCCTAACGCTGCGTTTAATGAAGTGACATTATTATTGCTATCTATATAGCCAAATAGACCTGCGCCACCGATCCACAGACGATCATGATTTTCACGGAAAAAACTTCGAATGTTCACTGAGTGGGATAGAAGAATATGCTCTGTCGGTGACACAGTGACGATATTGTCTAACCCTGGCTGCCAATAATAAACATCATTATCTGCTCCCCACCAAACCCTGCCGCTAAACAGTGGGTCTGCATAGGAGTTAAATAACAATTTACCTTTTAGCGAGTCACTTGATGCAGCAAAATGGCTAAAATCAACTTGCTGATCAGTTTGTTTATTAATGACAAACAGTCCACTGGTTGTTGTTACCACAATATGCTGATTATCAAGCTCATTAACGCCGTAAATTGAATCTCTCGCTTCAAAGCCTGCAGGGATAAGATATTTTGAAGTCTTGGTTAATTTATCAACAATGGTCAAGCCACCATCACCGCCGAGCCAAACTTTATCTTGCTCGGCATAAATACTCCAAATCATGTCATCTTCAATTTGATAAGTTGATGAACGAGTGAAACTTTCCAATAAAAATTCAGGAGCTATTGCCAGTAACGCTAAACCTTCGCCTGCGCCGCCAAGCCAAATTAAACCATCGTCATCAACAGCCATATCGTCGATATAATCAACGTCAGCATCATTTTTTAATTCCTCTTTATATGAAATTGCCTTCGATGATTGCTTATCCCATGAAAATAGCCCACTTCTGGTATAAAGCCACAAATGACCACGACTACCTTCAACCGCGCCACGAATATCAAAAGGAAGCGCAGTGGTAGCAGTCATCCGATAGCTTTGAAGGGTTAGCTCATATAAGCCTTTGTTACTTAAGATCCAAATACGCTGTTCAGCATCTACAAATAGCTTTTTAATCAACATATTATCTATAGGTCGCTTAACTTGTTTTATCAATTCGCCCCAGGCATTTTTTATCACAACTTCATAGGCGGATGAGTAAATATAGCGGCCATCACTTAGCTGATTAACACTATTCCATTGCAATGTCTTATCCAATTCTTGGGCTGTTAGCGCTGAGATTGACAATGAATTCACATCAAACTCAAGCACCTGACCTAAACGGGTAAGCAGAATTAAGTTACCATTATCTAGACGTGTTTCGTCAACAATAGAATCATCACTAGTTATGAGGCCGGCAATAATGTCATCTGAAAAACGATTGAGTTTAATATCGTAGAGGTAAAGCGATGTGCCAGAAGCGACTAGAAGGCGCTGAGAAGTCACCTTAGCGATAAGATGAATGTTTTCTGCAGCTAATGCATTATCACTATCAGGTTGATCAATGCGGCGGGTAACAGTATCGCTAACACGAAATACTCCCTGCTCAGTTGCCAGCCAAACATAGCCATAATCATCAAATGCAATGTCATTGATAGTGTAATTAACCAGGCCATCTTTGATATTAAATAAACGTTGGACAAGATCGTCAGCCACGCTTGGAAAGCTGCAACTAAGGGTAAGAACGACCAAGGTGAGAAACGATTTAATTCCTTTTATCATTATGACTGGGTTACTCTTTTATTGATTTTATTATGCTAAGCGCTTCTATGTGAACCTATATGGCTTTATGCCTGCAACAACAAAAACAATTAAATTTAATACAATATTTGAATATATCACCTAAAAGTAAATTTAGAGCAAAAAAAAGCACCTCGAAAGGTGCTTTGATACAAATTGCTACAAATAGCTACATGTTACTTTTTCTTTTTTGCCTTCGGGTTTGGCAAATCAGTAATTGAACCTTCATAAACTTCAGCCGCAAGACCTACAGATTCATGTAACGTTGGGTGAGCATGGATGGTTAAGGCTAAATCTTCAGCATCACAACCCATTTCAATTGCTAGGCCGATTTCGCCAAGTAATTCACCGCCATTAACACCAACGATAGCACCACCGATAACGCGATGAGTTTCTTTATCGAAGATGAGCTTGGTCATACCGTCACTTGCATCAGAAGCAATTGCGCGGCCACTTGCAGCCCATGGGAATGATGCAGTTTCATAGGCTACGCCCTGCTCTTTGGCTTCTTTCTCAGTAAGACCAACCCACGCGACTTCAGGGTCTGTGTATGCAATTGAAGGAATAACTTTAGGGTCAAAGAAGTGCTTAAGACCAGAAATAACTTCAGCAGCAACATGACCTTCATGCACACCTTTGTGCGCAAGCATTGGTTGGCCAACGATATCACCGATAGCGAAGATATTAGGTACGTTAGTACGCATTTGCTTATCAACATTGATAAAGCCACGCTCATCTACATTTACGCCAGCTTTTTCAGCGTCTAGGCCTTTTCCGTTTGGTGTACGACCAATAGCAACTAATACTGCGTCGTAACGAACTGGCTCAGATGGGGCTTTCTTACCTTCCATAGAAACATAAATGCCGTCTTCTTTCGCTTCAACTGCAGTTACTTTGGTTTCTAAGATTAAGTTAAACTTCTTCTTAATCTTTTTAGTATAAATTCGAACGATATCTTTATCAGCAGCAGGAATAACTTGGTCGAACATTTCAACTACGTCAATTTGGCTACCTAAAGACGAGTAAACCGTACCCATTTCTAGGCCGATAATACCGCCGCCCATCACTAATAACTTTTCAGGAACTTCTTTCAGTTCTAAAGCATCAGTTGAATCCCAAATACGTGGGTCTTCATGTGGGATAAATGGCAGTTTAATTGGACGAGAACCCGCTGCAATAATGGCATTGTCAAAGTTAACCACTGTTACAGTGCCATCTTCAGCTGTCACTTCCATTGTATTTGGGCTAGTGAATTTACCTAAACCATTTACCACATCAACTTTACGCATTTTAGACATTCCGCCTAAACCGCCAGTCAGTTGACCTACTACTTTTTCTTTAAAGCCGCGTAACTTGTCTAAATCAATTTTAGGCTCACCAAAAACAACACCGTGATCGGCAACGGCTTTAGCTTCTTCAATGACTTTAGAGACGTGTAAAAGTGCTTTTGATGGGATACAACCCACGTTCAAACATACACCACCAAGGGTGCTAAAACGTTCTACAATCACAGTCTCTAGACCTAAATCTGCAGCGCGGAAAGCTGCTGAATAACCTGCTGGGCCGGCACCTAGTACTACTACCTGAGTTTTGATTTCGTTACTCATGTTTTCCTCTATTTTATCTATCGTTGGCGGAAAAACCGTCCAAACTGCAAAATGTGGTCAAATCTTGTAAGGTGGCCGCATTTTACCCTTTGTTTGATACTGATCACAATCCTAGTGATAAGAATAAAAAGGCCGCTCAATATGAGCAGCCTTTTTGTTTACAAAATTAGCGTACGAATATCGCTAAGAATGCTTGATAATGTCACGCTAAATCTGGCAGCCATTGCCCCATCAATCACACGGTGGTCGTATGATAACGATAGTGGCAACATCAACTTAGGTTCAAAATCAGTGCCATTCCACTTCGGCTTCATTTCTGATTTTGATACCCCAAGAATAGCCACATCAGGATAGTTAACGATTGGGGTAAATGCTGTACCACCAATGCCACCTAAACTAGAGATAGTAAAACAGCTACCTTGCATGTCTGCTGACTTCAGCTTGCCATCACGGGCACGAATTGAAATATCCGTTAACTCACGAGAAAGCTCTACAATGCCTTTCTTATCGACATCACGAACCACTGGCACCATTAATCCGTTTGGCGTATCAACCGCTACACCAATATGGAAATATTTCTTCTGGATTAACGACTCGCCATCAGGGCTTAAACTTGAGTTAAATACAGGGAATTCAGCCAGTGTTTTCGCCACGGCTTTCATCATAAATACTAACGGAGTAATTTTGTAATCCGCTTTCTTCTTAGCTGCAAGTGTATTTTGTTGTTTACGGAATGCTTCTAATTCAGTGATATCAGCTTCATCAAATTGAGTCACATGTGGAATCGTCACCCAGTTACGATGCAAGTTAGGCCCAGAGATTTTCTGGATACGGCTTAATGGCACTTCTTCCACTTCACCAAACTTACTGAAATCAACTTTAGGCGCTGCAATCACATTCAAACCACCCGCGCCACCAGCAACCGCTGTGGCAGCACTCGCTTTAGGTCGGCTAAGTTCATATTTAATGAAGGCTTGAACGTCTTCTTTCAGAATACGTCCTTTACGGCCAGAGCCTTTCACTTGGGTTAAATCAGCGCCAAATTCGCGCGCTAAGCGGCGAACTGCAGGTGATGCATGTACAGCACCGGTTTTAGGTTGGCTACCAGCACTTGGATGATGCGGCACAGGCGGCTTACTTGCTGGCGCAGCGGTAACTGGTGCTGGTGTTGCTGCAGTAACTGCAGGAGCACTAGCTGCCGGAGCGGCTTGCAATGGAGCGGCTTGCAATGGAGCTGCAGGTGCGGTTGATTGCGTCTCAACCGTAGCAATAATGCTACCTTGAGATACTTTATCGCCAACATTAACCGTTAAACCAACCAGTTTTCCGGCAAATGGCGCTGGTACTTCCATGGTGGCTTTATCGGTTTCTAAGGTAATTAAACCTGTATCCACGTCAAGCATATCGCCAACAGCAACTAGCACTTCAATCACATCTACATCAGAGGCATCACCAATATCTGGTACTGCAACTTCTTTAACTTCAACAACCGATGTTGCAGGAGCAGAGCTTGCTGCAGGCGCTGATACTGCTTCAGCAACAGGCGCACTAGCACTAGTGCCTACTTCAAGCATCAGCACTAAAGAGCCTTGTGAAACCTTGTCGCCAACGTTCACTTTAAGTTCTTTCACCACACCTGCGGTTGGCGCAGGCACTTCCATGGTTGCTTTATCAGTTTCTAAGGTAATAAGCCCTGTGTCAGCTTCAATGGTTTCACCCACACTCACTAACACTTCGATAATATCAACATTATCAGCATCACCAATATCAGGCACATGCACTTCAATAACTTCAGTGCCACCCGCAACGGTTGCTGGCGCTTCTGCTACTGGAGCCGCGGTTTGAGCAGCAGCGGCTTGAACAGGCGCCGCTACCGGTGTAGCCACTTCAGCTGCAGGCGCTGGCGCATCGCCAGCCGCTTCTACAGAAAGTACCGCAATTAGCGAGCCTTCAGAAACGCTATCGCCCACAGCCACTTTCAGTTCAACTAATTTCCCAGCAAAGGGTGCTGGAATATCCATAGTCGCTTTATCCGTTTCAACTGTGATGATTGATGCTTCTTTTTCAAGCACTTCACCAATCTCAGCACAGATCTCAATAACCTGCACAGCATCAGTATCAAGGTTAGGAACCAAAACTTCTTGTAATTCAGCCATTTTGTTTCTCCCTATGCGAACTGTGGATTGATCTTATCAACGTCGATACCGTATTCAGTGATAGCTTTCGTTAGCACTTCTACAGGTAACTCTTTACGGTCAACAAGGGCTTTTAATGACGCGATGACAATGAACTTAGCGTCAACTTCAAAATGGTGACGTAAGTTTTCACGGCTATCACTGCGGCCAAAGCCGTCAGTACCTAGTACTTTATAATCAGTTGGAATGTAAGCACGTAATTGCTCACCATAAATCTTCATGTAATCCGTTGCTACAATAGCTGGCGCATCACTTGATAACACTTCAGAAATATAAGGCACTTTAGGCGTTTCAGTTGGGTGCAGCATGTTGTAACGCTCTGCAGCCTGACCATCACGGGTTAGCTCATTGAAGCTAGTCACGCTGTAAACGTCAGCAGTAATACCGAAGTCTTTCGATAATGCCACAGCCGCTTTGCGTACTTGCTCTAAAATCGTGCCGCTACCCATTAACTGTACAGAGCCTTTACCTGAACCTTTAAGAGTTTCAAGCTTATAAATACCTTTAACGATACCTTCTTCGCTGCCTTCTGGCATCGCAAGCTGCTCATAGTTTTCGTTCATGGTAGTCAAGTAGTAGAACACGTCTTCTTGCTCGCCATACATGCGGCGAATACCGTCTTGTACAATCACTGCGATTTCATAACCATAAGTCGGGTCATAAGAAATACAGTTAGGAATCGTGTTAGCTAATACATGGCTATGACCATCTTGATGCTGCAAGCCTTCACCGTTTAGGGTTGTGCGACCTGAAGTACCACCGACCATAAAGCCGCGAGCACGCATATCACCAGCAGCCCATGCCATGTCACCAATACGTTGGAAACCAAACATTGAGTAGTAGATGTAGAACGGGATCATTGGGGTATCGTTAACTGAGTAACTGGTTGCCGCAGCAACCCAAGATGACATTGCACCTAACTCGTTAATCCCTTCTTGCAATACTTGACCGGTTTTATCTTCACGGTAGTAAGCAACTTGATCAGAATCTTGTGGCTCGTATTTTTGCCCTTCATGAGCGTAAATACCCACTTGACGGAATAAACCTTCCATACCAAAGGTACGCGCTTCATCAGGAATGATCGGTACGATTTGCTTGCCGATTTTCTTGTCTTTAAGCAATGCCGTTAAAATACGCACAAATGACATAGTGCTTGAGATTTCACGACCATTTGAGCCTTTAAGTACTGAATCAAAGATCTTTAATGGCGGCACTTCAATATCTTTAGAGAACTTTTCAAGACGCTTTGGCATAGCACCATGAAGGGCAGCACGGCGCTCTTTTAAGTATTTAACTTCTTCAGAATCAGCACCAGGATGATAGTAAGGAATATCTTCTAACTGATCATCGCTAATCGGGATATTAAAACGATCACGGAAGTATTTAAGCGATTCAATGCCCATTTTCTTCACGTTGTGGGCAATATTTTTACCTTCGCCCGCATCGCCCATTCCGTAACCTTTAACTGTTTTAGCAAGGATTACTGTAGGACGGCCTTTAGTGTTTTTAGCATGTTGCAGCGCAGCATAAATCTTAACTGGATCATGGCCACCACGGTTTAAACGCCAAATGTCATCATCTGACATGTTAGCCACCATTTCAGCGGTTTCAGGGTATTTGCCAAAGAAATGCTCACGAGTGTACGCGCCACCTTTAGCTTTACAGTTCTGGTACTCACCATCTACGGTTTCTTCCATTAACTGTAATAACTTGCCGCTAGTATCACGTGCAAGTAATGGATCCCAGTAGCGCCCCCAAATCACTTTAACAGCTTCCCATCCTGCGCCGCGGAACTCGCCTTCAAGCTCTTGGATAATCTTACCGTTACCACGTACAGGGCCATCAAGACGCTGTAAGTTACAGTTAACAATAAAACATAAATTATCTAATTCTTCACGAGCTGCAAGCCCGATTGCACCTAATGTTTCAGGCTCATCACACTCACCATCACCTAAGAAACAGTAAACCGTTTGCTCAGAGCAATCTTTAATACCACGGTCAGTCAAATACTTAAGGAAACGTGCTTGATAAATCGCTTGAATAGGACCTAAGCCCATAGATACTGTCGGGAACTGCCAGTAATCAGGCATTAACTTGGGATGCGGGTATGAAGACAAACCTTTACCATCAACTTCTTGACGGAAATTATTCATTTGGTCTTCAGTGATGCGGCCTTCAAGGAAAGAACGAGAATAAATACCCGGTGCAATATGCCCTTGATAATAAACTAAATCGCCGCCGTCTTTTTCATTTGGAGCGCGGAAGAAGTGGTTAAAACACACATCATAAATAGTCGCACTAGAAGCAAAACTTGAAATGTGACCACCTAGCTCTAAATCTTTCTTAGAACCACGTAATACCATTGCAAGTGCATTCCAACGAACGATAGCACGAATGCGGCGTTCCATTTCCTGATTACCAGGCATATGTGGCTCTTGACCAGATGGAATCGTATTCAAATAAGCAGTGGTCGCTTTATATGGTAAATGTGTACCATTGCGGCGCGCTTTATCGATTAATTGTTCAAGTAGATAATGTGCACGTTCAGGGCCTTCTTGCTCTAATACGGCTTGCAGTGAATCTACCCATTCTTGAGTTTCTAATGGATCTAAGTCTTGTAGAATACCTTCAGACATGTCGCTGTCCTTTCTCTAGATACAGATAATTAATGTGTTTCGGTAAATTTATAATGCGTTTGATTATAAATCGGTATCAAACACCACTTTTTAAGCGGCGCAAGCTACGCTGTAACCGACTGTCTTCTTCCCTCACTGACAACATGACTTCCTCGATATAACTTAAATGTTCGTTCGAGGCTTCACGTGCCGCTTCAGGATCACGACGAATAATGGCAGCAAGCAGTGCTCGCCTATGTTCATTCGCCATGGTAGATGCTTCTTCGCGACGGCTTAAAAGCTCTAAATTTTGTGCCACGTTTTTGTGCAGCACAGGGGTTAAACTGAGTACAAGGTGTAACATCGCCACATTGTGTGACGCTTCGGCTACCGCACGGTAAAAACGCACAATGGCATCAGCCTGCGCTTCTACATCAACAGCCGCTTCAACTTCGTTAATTGAACGTTTAATGCTTTGCATATCGGCATCATTACCACGCAGCGCAGCAAAATAAGCCATCATGCCTTCAGTGGCATGACGAAACTCCAGTAAGTCGTACTGACTTTCTGAGTCGTTATGCATTAATTCAACGATAGGATCGGCAAGACTTTGCCAAAGTTGTTCTTTAACGTAGGTTCCGCCACCTTGGCGGCGCATTAGTAAGCCTTTGGCTTCTAACTTTTGAATCGCTTCACGTAATGAAGGGCGTGACACTTCAAATTGCAAAGCAAGCTCGCGCTCAGGCGGTAATTTTTGCCCAGGCTGTAAACTTCCTTCGAGGATCATGCGCTCTAATTGCTCCATGATCACATCTGAAATTTTAGGCTGAGTTATTTTGCTATAAGCCATTTGGGGCTCGGCTCCGTTGTCAATTGGTCTTACCAATTTATATGATATAGCGCACTTTATCAAATCAAACAATTGATGTCTAGTTAGACGAGCGTTGAATGGGTGTTAATTGAAGGTTTCAAACATCGCTACGCACTTTGAGCAAGAGCATAACGAAAAAAAACGTCTAAGAGGTTTGACCATCTCGGTGTTATCGCGCTAAAGCATTGATTGCCTTATTATCGCTATAACAAACTCATTTTAAGCTTAGATTGTAGCTATAAAAATCCGTTTTACACAGCACAATTTATAAAAACACTGTTTTAACTTATGATCATTATTTCGGCGGCTCAGGCCGCCCATCACCGCAATTAAAACTTATTAGCTAACCAAACCAAATATAGTCAGCACCGATAATACCGTAACCAGTAAAATAAAGTTTCTTTTGCTCAATGCAAGCAGTGCCAATGTGGGCTGTGCGCAAACAGGGGCATCACTTTGCTCAGGCATCACTTCAGCGGCTAAAGCAGTATAAGTGACAATGTTTTTAGCGCTATTATTAGGGTTAAAAACCTGCTTCCGCCACTGTGAAATACCTGCAGCAAAGTGACCACTTAATACAAACCCAAAGCTAAATACTCGGCTCGGTAACCAATCGAATAAAAATAATAATTGATCAATAAATGGCATATCCAATTGCTGCTGCTGATTGTATTGCTGATAAAAACGCACCGAACAATAAAGCACTGCGCCAACAGGGCCAAAACAAATCAGATATAATGCCACCGCGCCATAATAGCGATAATTAACCCAAGCCACGGTTTTACCAATCTGCTGACCTAAGTCTTTTTCATCAACCGCATCTAAACATTCACTGCAATCGAGCTTTTCTGCATGGTGATAACAGGCTTGAACATCGCCGCGACAAGCCGCCAGCATATATTTTTTAAATGCCGCCCGTAAGCTTTGGTGGCTAAAGCATACAATCGAAACCAGCATCCAGATCAATAAGGTGATCACATCGAAAAAAACACCATCTAGTAACAGCAGCACCAAAAACAGTGTCATTGCTGGCAGTAGCACCACAAAGGCAACCCAGCCAGCAGAATCTAATGCTTTATCTTTCCAAAATAATTGCTGGTATTTAGAAAGTAAATCATCAAATTGCCAATGTGCGGGTAACAGCTTTAAGCGCTCAACCATAATTGCAATTAACAATGAAAATAGTGCCATGGGACCTCTGCAAACAATCTAAAAAATATTGGGTTAAAGTAACACTAACATCATGACTTAGCCGTTAATGCAGTTAAATATTTTTGCCAATCAAAACTATCACCTGGATCGGTTTTGCGTCCAGGAGCAATATCACAATGTCCGACGATATTTGCTTGATTAAGCATAGGATATTGCGCAAACAACACCAAGGTTAATTGCACTAATTCGCGATATTGCGCATCGGTATAAGGGTCGCTATCTGTGCCTTCCATTTCAATGCCAATGGTAAAATCATTACAACCTTCTCGGCCATTAAAACACGAAACCCCAGCATGCCACGCTCGGTCATCACAGCTAACATACTGCACTAACTCACCATCGCGGCGAATTAAAAAGTGTGCCGACACTTCAAGCCCGGCAATATCAGCAAAACTTGGATCTGCATCCACTGCTAAACAGCCCTGAAATAAACCATCAATGTGCGGCAAGCCATAACAACCTGCAGGCAAACTAATATTATGAATAACTAAGCCGCTAACCTCATTATTAGGGCGCGGGTTAAAATGCGGTGATGGGCATAGCCGTGCACCTTGATGCCAGCCTGATTTCAATTGTGTATCCATAATTAATAATAAAATCTCAAGTAATGAATTAACCATGCCAGCGTGGCTGCAGTTTGCATTTCAACGAACCATCAGTAAGTCACCATTATCAGTGCCCAAAAAGCAAGCAACAAATACCTACGATAAAAGATAAAAAAGCACCAAGGTTCGTCGCTGTAAAACCTTAAAATAATATTGCCCTAGCAGCCAACACAGTAACAGTTTGACTGCTATATTTTAAATTAACAACTGTGATAAAGTAATAGGCATATTGTTTCTCATTTTTTAAACATTGAGTTGGCCCAAGCAACTCAATTTAGTTGTAATTTCAAGGACATTCACATGATTGAAAATGACATCCGTCATGCCGTTAAAGCTGCACTTGATGAAGACCTAGGCCATACGCCAGCCCAAACCCCGCAAGATATGCTTAATGCCGATATAACCGCGCAACTTATTCCAGCAGATAAACATGCTGAAGCGGTGTTAATCACCCGTGAAGAAGGCGTTTTTTGCGGAAAAGCATGGGCAGAACAAGTATTTAATCAGCTCGGCGGTGATGTAGCCTTGCATTGGCATGTGGATGATGGCGACTTATTGGTTCCCAACCAGGTGTTATGTGAATTATCAGGCCCAGCAAGAGCCATTTTAACCGGTGAGCGCACCGCGATGAACTTCATCCAAACCTTATCTGGTGTTGCCAGTCTCACTAAGCTTTATGTTAACAAGTTAGCTGATACCCACACTAAACTGCTCGATACCCGCAAAACCATTCCCGGCCTGCGCACCGCGCAAAAATATGCCGTCGCTTGTGGTGGCGGTAAAAACCATCGTATTGGTTTGTTTGATGCCTTCTTAATTAAAGAAAACCACATTATGGCTTGCGGCAATATCGAACTTGCAATAAAAACAGCCCGACAAGTAGCCGCTGACAAACCAGTTGAAGTGGAAGTAGAATCAATCGCCGAGCTAACCCAAGCGTTAGAAGCAGGTTCAGACATCATCATGCTCGATAATTTTGATGTCACCATGATGGTAGAAGCAGTAGCGCTTAATTCCAGCTATTTAGATCAAGGTAAAGGCGCAAAGCTGGAAGTATCCGGTAATGTCACCATCGACACCATTGCAGACTTTGCCAGAACCGGTGTTGACTACATCTCAGTTGGCGCACTCACTAAGCACGTTAAAGCCTTGGATTTATCCTTACGCTTTAAAAACTAATGTTAAGCTGAGCTTGATAAATCATTAGCCCAGTTACATGGCAAGATAAGTCAGTAATCGCTAATAACAATCAAAACCAGCTATTTATAGCTGGTTTTTTTGCTCGCACTAAAAGCTTCGCTAAATGGGGCTGACTAAATAGATAGCGCAATTTCTGCCTTACAACAATTGTAGCCTTACTATAAGCCCTGTAGCTTGAATCAATAGCCACAAAGATTAAACTGGTGCCCACCTTTGACCTTTTAACCATTTGTCCTTTAACCTTTGACAACTATCTCCCCCTAAGGGCTTAAATAACCTCCCTTAAAAGCTCAAATAACCTTACCACCAGGGCTTAAATACCTACATAAATCAAGCGCTATAACCTTACATTTTCTATGGTGTCATTTTTTTGACAAACAACAACCAAAGTCAAATTGACTAAATAACCGACTAAAAGTGTCAATAATGTGCTGCAAAATCATTACAAACAGCAGCTTAAAACAACCTTTTTATCTTTTTAGCTAAAAAACTCGCCACAAGCTATTCCATTTTCAGCAACTTTATACTAACGTTTAGCTTGGATGAATGAAGTATCAGATTTAACTTTTAATAATCAGCTTTTCAACATGTTACAAATGTAACATTGAGTGAGCGAAAAATGATTTTTAAAAGAACAATGATAAATCAAACATTTTGTTAACAAACTGACCTTGCAGCACTTTGTTGACCCTAGTTACAGATTAGATAGCAATTTGTTAATGACTAGCCTATTCTGCTTTCGAGGTATTTAGTTGGACATATTGGTTTTACTGATCCGTTTTACAAGAACGGCTTGATTGTTCTTGATGAAATCATTCATTTAAAACCCTTTGTAGTTTTTAACAGTTATCACAGTCAATTGGGCCAAGCTAGTTAAACCGTAAGTTAAACCGTAAGTTAAACCCTAAGTTCTGCCCAGCAGACTGTAATGCAAACAACACTAGTAAATTAATGCCGACAGGTTGTGGTGACTAGGACACCACTCATAACAATTAAGGGCCTTTAACTGTTATGAGATTCAAGGATGACAACAAACCCGACGCAACACTAAAGCATCATAAGAGAGAGATAAAAAATGAAAAGCATTAACCAAATCAAAAACGCTAAGGGTTTTACTCTTATTGAATTAATGATCGTAGTAGCGATTATCGGTATTCTTGCAGCAATCGCATTGCCTGCTTATCAAGATTACACAGCAAAAGCTAAAGCTTCTAATGCTGTTGCTTCTTTAGGTGGTCAAAAAATCAAAGTAGCGGAAGCTTATGCTGCTACCTCAACTTTAGGTTGTACTAGTGATGGCGTTACTATTCCTAATTGTGCTGCCGGTGTTTTGTCTTACACCTATGATGGTATAACCGCAACGTTAACTCCAACAGCGCCTACAACTATTGGGTTAAACATCACTTGGGCATGCGAAATATCTGGCACTGGCGCTGTTGCAATAAAGGGATGTACCATTTAAATATTTGTATATAGTATTAAGCGCTAATTAAAAGTTATTTAGCGCTTAATATTATTACAGGAAAACATATGACAAATTCAAACCTTCAACTAGGCCTTTCAAGCTTATTTATAAAAAAAAGGATATTAAGTGAAGGGGATTTATCATTAGCAATTTCAGAATCTAGAAAATTAAAACAAAATTTAGTCACCACTTTAATTTCATTGAAAAAAATATCAGCACGAGAAATCGCTGAGTTGTGCTATGAAGAGTATGGGGCACCTTTTTTAGACCTCGACGAGTTCGATGTTAAAAATATTAATGACGAATTAATTAATAAAAAACTTATCTCCAACCATCGCTGCATCCCATTATTTAAACGAAGCAACCGACTTTATATTGCAACTTCTGATCCTACGAATATTTCTGCTCTTGAGGACTTTCAATTTAGTCTTGGACTTCACGCCGAAGCAATTATCGTTGAAGATGACAAGCTAGGAGCTATAATTGATAAAGTCCTTGAGGATGACATTTCTAGCCTCAGCCTTGATGGCATGGATGAACAAGCTCTTGCCAGTATTGAAATAACCGATACCGATAAACAGCATCAAGAAAAAGAAGCTGAAAGCAGTGACGATGCCCCAATTGTCATTTACATCAATAAAATCCTTACTGATGCTATTCGTAAAGGCGCCTCTGATTTACATTTTGAGCCCTATGAAAAGCGCTATCGCATTCGTTTTCGCATCGACGGTATTTTGCACGAAGTATCTGAACCACCGGTTAATCTTTCTAACAGGCTATCCGCTCGCTTAAAGGTGATGTCAAAGCTTGATATTGCCGAGCGCCGCGTGCCCCAAGATGGCCGCATAAAAATGAAACTGTCACGCACCAAATCAATCGATTTTCGTGTCAGCACCCTGCCCACTATTTGGGGCGAAAAAATTGTAATGCGTATTTTGGACTCATCTTCAGCGCAATTAGGCATTGAAAAGCTCGGTTATGACGATGACCAACGTGAGCTTTATGAGCAAATGCTCGCCAAACCTCAGGGAATGATATTAGTAACAGGCCCAACGGGTTCTGGTAAAACCGTATCCCTATATACTGGCCTTAATATCCTCAATACTGAAGAACGTAATATCTCCACCGCTGAAGATCCGGTAGAGATTAACTTAGAAGGCGTTAATCAGGTTCACATTAATCTAAAAGCCGGCTTAACCTTCGCATCTGCATTACGCTCATTTTTACGTCAAGACCCTGATGTGGTCATGGTGGGTGAAATCCGTGATTTAGAAACCGCCGAAATTGCCATTAAAGCTGCCCAAACTGGTCACTTGGTGTTATCCACCTTGCATACTAACTCAGCTGCCGAAACCTTAACTCGCCTAATAAATATGGGCGTACCGGGTTACAACATCGCCAGTTCGGTGAACCTGATTATTGCTCAGCGCCTTGCCAGACGCCTATGCCCTGAATGCAAAGCACCTGAAGATGTGCCCGAGGCAGAATTAAAACGCCTAGGCTTTACTGACGAAAATATAAGTTCTAACTTTACGGTTTATAAACCTGTCGGCTGTGAGCATTGCTCTGGCGGTTATAAAGGCCGTGTGGGTATATATGAAGTGATGAAAATGACCGATGAGATTGCCAGAACCATTATGGAAGGCGGCAACTCACTGCAAATAGCCAAACAGGCCAAGGCCAATGGTATGCGTGATTTAAGACTCTCAGGCTTACTTAAAGTCACCCAAGGCATTACTAGCATTGCCGAAGTGAATCGTGTTACCAGTTTTAACTAAAGCAACCAAGCAGTTTTATAAAAAATTGCTTAACAACAGAATTGTCAAATAAAAACAAAAAGGATTTGCTTGATGGCAACTGCAACCCTAAGAAGAAAGCAAAAGAGCAAAAAAGATATCAAGCACCAACCTAAGGTGTTCACTTTTGAATGGAAAGGTGTCAATCGTGATGGTCAACGTACTTCAGGAGAATTACGTGGCAGTAGTATTGCTGAAATTCGCAGTGTTTTAAAAGCCCAAGGCGTCACCCCCAAAGGGGTCAGAAAAAAGTCAGCCTCTTTATTTAAGTCTGAGAAAAAGATCACTGCAATGGATATTGCAATGATCACCCGCCAAGTAGCAACAATGCTTGCAGCGGGTGTGCCACTGGTGACTACCTTTGAGCTGCTCGGTCGCGGTCATGAAAAAGCCAAGGTCCGTGAGTTACTCGGCACCATTATCACTGACGTTCAATCCGGTATCCCACTATCAGATGCGTTAAGACCCCATAGACTTTATTTTGATGATTTATATGTCGATCTCGTCGCTGCAGGTGAACACTCAGGTTCACTGGACGCGGTATTTGACCGGATTGCTACCTACCGTGAAAAGGCTGAGCAATTAAAATCAAAAATTAAGAAAGCCATGTTTTACCCTGCTGCTGTAGTCATAGTTGCTATAGCGGTAACAGCTTTATTACTGTTATTTGTAGTGCCGCAATTTGAAGACATATTTAACGGTTTTGGTGCTGAACTACCTGCATTTACACAATTAATTATTAATATTTCACGTTGGCTACAAGGCTCTTGGTATATATTTGCCATTGCTATTATTGTTGGAATATTTTTGTTTAGACGAACACATCGAAACTCCCAAGCATTTCGCGACCGTGTCGATGAATTGGTATTAAAAATCCCCGCTATTGGTAACATTTTACATAAAGCTGCCATGTCGCGTTTTGCCCGCACCTTAGCCACCACGTTTTCCGCAGGTGTGCCACTTATTGATGGCTTAGAGTCTGCAGCTGGCGCCTCTGGTAATGCGGTTTATAAAAAAGCTTTATTGAAAGTGCGTCAAGAAGTGATGGCAGGCATGCAAATGAATGTCGCTATGCGCACCACCGGCTTATTTCCTGATATGCTGATTCAAATGGTAATGATCGGTGAAGAATCTGGCGGCCTCGATGAAATGCTCAATAAAGTAGCCAATATCTATGAAATGCAAGTTGATGATGCCGTTGATGGTTTATCAAGTCTCATTGAGCCCGTTATGATGGTTGTAATAGGCACTCTCGTTGGTGGCTTGATTGTCGGTATGTATCTGCCAATCTTTGAAATGGGTAATGTTGTAGGTTAATATCACAATTTAATAATTGTTAAATTAAAATAAGAATAAAATGACCGAATTTATCGAAACCTTTACCACTAGCATGAGCCAAACTCCTTGGCTGTTTATGCTGATTAGCTTTATTTTTGCGGCCACCATTGGCAGCTTTTTAAATGTTGTTATCCATCGCTTTCCGGTAATGATGAAGCGCGAATGGCAAACTGAGTGTAATTATTACTTATCTGAATATCACCCTGACATCGTCAAAGAAGTCGGTGAAACAAGATTAACTAATCCCATTGACCACTTCCCTAAAAAATACAATTTAGTGGTACCAAATTCTGCCTGCCCCAAATGTAAAACTAACATTAAGGCTTGGCATAATTTACCGGTTTTAGGTTGGTTACTACTTAAAGGCAAGTGCGCCAGTTGTAACACGGCAATTAGCCCCCGCTATCCCATCATTGAATTTATTACCGGAGCCCTCATTGCCACCTTAGCTTGGCATTTTGGCCCAACATGGCAGTTTTTATTCGCCTCCATATTAACCTTTGTGCTAGTTGCCCTTACTGGTATCGACTTAGATGAAATGCTGCTGCCAGATCAACTTACACTACCCATTTTGTGGTTAGGCTTAATCATTAACCTCAATGGCGTATTTACCAGCCCTACCGATGCCATTATTGGCGCTGCGGCAGGTTATTTAAGTTTGTGGTCAGTTTTTTGGTTATTTAAGCTGGCAACAGGCAAAGAAGGCATGGGATATGGTGACTTCAAATTATTAGCCGTATTTGGCGCTTGGCTTGGCTGGCAGTATTTACCCCTTATCATCTTACTATCATCATTAGTCGGTGCTATTGTGGGTATCACCCTAATCATTTTTAAAAAGTTAGCCAAAGACAAACCAATTCCATTTGGGCCTTATATTGCCATTGCTGGCTGGGTAGCATTAATCTGGGGGCAAGACATCATAAATTGGTACCTCAGTACTTTATAGACCACCAAAAAATCCTGTGTGAGAAAAAATTATGAGTAACTTCATTGTGGGCCTAACGGGTGGTATTGGTTCAGGTAAAACCACCGTGGCAAACTTATTTGCAGATTTAGACATCGAACTCGTTGATGCCGATATCATTGCCCGGCAAGTGGTCGCCAAAGGCTCAGCAGGCTTACAACAAATACAGCAGCATTTTGGCGCCAGTGTATTACTCGACACTGGCGAACTTAATCGCCCTGCGCTGCGTGAAAAGGTATTCAATCAGCCCGAACAGAGATTGTGGCTCAATAATCTGTTACATCCCATGATACGCCAGCAAATGCTTCAAGCAGTAGCAGATGCTAAATCAATATATGTAATTATGGTTGTACCCTTGCTATTTGAGAATGGGTTAGATAGGTTAGTCAATACAACTTTAGTGGTGGATATTCCACCACACCAACAAATAGCAAGAACAGCTAAGCGAGATGGTGTTGATTCAACCCAAGTTGAACAAATAATTAATAGTCAGATAGATAGAGAGCAAAGATTACAAAAAGCTGACGCTATCATTGATAATACCCAGACACCTGAAGCACTTCGTCACACTGTTCAGTTATTACATCAGCAATATTTAGATAAAGCATCTCAAGATAATAATAATGAATGATGACCTGATTTATGAGCAACCATTAAACGAAAAAACTAGAAGCTACTTACGCCTTGAGTATTTAGCTGATCAGCTCGAGCTACACACAAAATCAGATCATCAACATCATTGTTTTTACCCATTATTTTCATTATCAGAACTAACAGATCGCTGTGACTATCGTTCCGACATCTTAAAAGATATCGACAAACAACTTATCTTGTTAGAAAAGTGGCATGCTTTACCTCATGTTAATAAAATTCAAATCCAACGTATTATTGATCAGCTGATTCAAGCAAAAGCACCGCTACAAACCAACGAAAGAATAGGTTGCCATTTAAAGCAAGACAGATTTATTGCCGCACTAAAACAACGATTTGGTATGCCAGGTGCTTGTTGTAATTTCGACTTACCGCAACTGCATTTCTGGTTATCAAAACCATGGGATGAAAGACAGCAAGATTTAAAAACATGGATAGCCCATTACCAGCCCATTTTAGAACCCATTAAAATACTCCTCGATTTAACAAGAAGTACTGCAGAATTTAGAAGCGCTGAAGCAGAACAAGGTTTCTTGCAAGGAAACAGTCCACACCCTCTGACACTTGTTCGAGTAAAAATCAAAAGCAAAGAAGGTTGTTACCCCACAATTAGTGGTCACAAAAATCGCTATGCCATTCATTTTGTCAATTTTGACAACCAAAAACATACTGACAAAAAAGTAAAATTCAAACTGGCTACTTGCAACTAAATTCTTTAATATCACCAAGAATTTTACAGCGAGGAATCTTATGTCTATTTCAGTTAAATGCCCAATCTGCCAGACTCAAGTAGAGTGGAGTCAAGAATCTAAATTCAAACCATTTTGCAGTGAACGTTGCAAATTAATCGACCTCGGCGATTGGGCCAGCGAAAAACATGCTATTCCCGTTAAGCCAGAGTTTGACCATGAAATGTTAGATTCTGAAGGTTTTGACGAAGGCGACTTCTTTAAACACTAATCACCTCCTCCACTCAAGCGAGCATTCTAATGAAAAGAGTCAATGTTGCCGTCGGCATAATCATCAATGACCAACAACAAGTTTTATTAGCTAAGAGGCACGCACACCTGCACCAAGGTGATAAGTGGGAATTCCCAGGTGGTAAGGTCGAAGTAAATGAAACGGTCTCACAAGCATTAATTAGAGAGCTAAAAGAAGAAGTAAACCTAACAGTTAATACAACTGAGCCTTTTATGGTCATTTCACATGATTACCCAGATAAGCAAGTGCTTCTTCAGATCCACCTAGTGAAAGACTTTACAGGCACTGCCAGTGGTGTTGAAGGCCAAAAAATTGAATGGGTTAATAAAACCAATCTAACTAGTTTTGATTTCCCTGAAGCCAATATCCCCATCCTTAAGAGGTTACTCGCGTAACAGCAACAGTTCCATCGCTATTAGAAAGTATATAAAGCACTATGTTAATGAGTGCTTTAATCAATTATTCTAAACAACAGTGAAACCACAATCCTTTAGCTGCTCTAGCGATGTAATTCACAGACACCACTAACAATTGTATATAGCAAAAAAATCATAATACATATCAGCCACTAACTCATGTTCACTATTATCCTAAAAGCGAACAACAATAGCCTTCTTAATCCAGATTAAGCGCTTGGCGCTATTTAGCTGCGGATAAGTATTTCGCGTTTCATGTTTGTATAAAGTGTTGCTTTATAACCACAGACATTACCCCCCTACTTTTACATGGGGATTCGTCCACACTCACCACTCACCACTCA
>NZ_JBFRKG010000022.1:0-292 GCF_041469325.1 Shewanella sp. 10N.286.51.B8 | reverse complement strand
ACGAAGATGGCTCAATTACCCTAAGCCAGGAGCAATTACTAGCTAATGCATCTGACATCGACGGTGACAGCCTAAGCGCTGAAAACCTATCAGTAGGCGATAATGCCACCGTTGTGGCTAACCCCGATGGCAGCTTTACGATTACCCCAGATGCGGACTTTAATGGCGACTTAGACTTACGCTTTGATGTCTCAGATGGCACCACTACCGTGGCGACAGGCGTTGATTTAACCGTTAACCCAGTTAACGATGCCGCGGTTGCCCCTGACGTTGAATTCACCATGAATGAAGA
>NZ_JBFRKG010000021.1:0-5972 GCF_041469325.1 Shewanella sp. 10N.286.51.B8 | reverse complement strand
CAAATCACCATTAGCGCTGAGCAGTTATTAGCGAACTCAAGCGATGTGGATGGCACTGTCAGCCTAGACTCAGTGTCTTACTCTGGTACCGACGGCATATTAACGAATAATCTTGATGGCTCAGTGACCTTCTCGCCTAATGAGAACTTCAACGGCGAAATCAGTCTTGATGTGGTGGTTATCGATGATGACGGCGCCACTGCTGAAACCACCGCAGGCATCACTACACTGGCGGTTAATGATGTGCCATTGGTTGATGGTAACCTGGCTTACAATGTCGATGAAGATGGCACCATTACTCTCAGCCAAGAACAATTACTTGCCAATGCATCTGATGTAGACGGTGATGATTTAACCGCTGAAGGGCTTAGCGTTGCTGGTAACGCAACAGTTGTGGCGAATGACGATGGCAGCTTCACCATTACCCCAGATGCCGACTTTAATGGCGACTTAGACTTACGCTTTGATGTCTCAGATGGCACCACTACAGTGGCAGCAGGTGTTGATTTAACCGTTAACCCAGTCAACGATGCACCGATTGCGGGTGCCGATATTTATATTCAAGCAGAAGAAGATCAAACCGTTGGCGTTAGTCTTCGTGAAGAGCCTGCTATTCGCCTCGATGCACAACCTGAGTTTGGTATTGTGCAAGCCAATATCAATGATGAATGGGTGACGTTAGAGGTAGGACAAGAATTCGCGCCTGATACTGAAGTACGCTTTGTTGCTGATGAAACCGCAGTTACTGATTCTACTCATACTAGTCAAATCGGTACCTTCGATGATAATGCGACAGTTGATGATTGGGGCACAGAAATAGATTCACATACCCGTGAATTTACTGATGGCGACTTAGTAGTTACCACCCAGAGTACAGATGGGCCGTTAGGCGCTTGGAATGGTAATACTCATATTGGCCATGGTATTGGCGATACCGATAGACAAGGTTTAAGTGGTGATGAGCAGCTAGTTATTAATGTTGAAGGTCAAGATATTAATGAAATCAGCTTCGAACTAGATGGCTTAGGTGGTTGGTTTGTTGAAGGATCTAAAAACTTCACTGAAGTAGAAATTAGGGCTTTTGATGCCGATGGTAACCTCATCGACTCACAAACTTATCATAAAGATGATAATAGTAGTTTCGAGCATACGTATACCCTTACCACGGATGAACCCGTAGCACGATTTGAGTTAGGCACAATTGAAGGTAACGGCACTTATGTGGTGCAGAATATGTCTGTATCGCAGACGTTACCTGATGATGTGGTCTTTACATCGATTGCCGTAGATGGCACTGAAGTAACAGAAACAATTGAGCTGAACCTTCACGCTGGTGATCAAGATATCGATTTATCTGCAGAGCTTCCTGTTGTGACAAGTTCAGAAGGGGCAGATGGTTTTGCTTCTATTGTGATAACCGAGGAGCAGTTGCTTGCACAAGCTTCTGATATTGATAGTGAAAATCTCGATATCATTAATCTTGAGTTAAACGATGAGAATGCAACGCTAACCGACAATGGTGATGGCACTTGGACCCTTACCCCAGATGAGAATTTCTCGGGGGATATTGACCTAACTTATCAAGTGACTGATGGTGAGTTAGTTGATGACAATACTATCCATATCAACTTTGCTGAGGTCAATGATGCACCAATTGCATCTGGACCAATAGTCCTTAGCACTGAAGAAGACAACTCTATTAGCTTCACTGATGCTGATTTACTTGCGAATGCATCTGACATTGAAGGTGATGATTTATCTATTCAAGATGTGAGTTACAGCGGTAATGCCGGTGAGTTAATTACCAATGACGATGGTAGTTACACCTTTGTTCCCAACGAAAATTTCAATGGTGACGTCGACTTAAGTTATGGCATTAGTGATGGTCAAGATGTTACAACCAATAATATTGATTTAACTGTTATCCCTGTTAATGATGTCCCTGTTGCAGGGGCGCCATTAGATTTACAAATGCTCAATGATGGCACCATGACCATTAATGCATCTAGCTTATTGTCAGGTGCAAGTGATGTTGATGGCGATATTCTTCATATTGAAGATTTAGTGCTGACCAATCAGCTGGATGGTACTTTGGTCGACAACGGTGACAATACCTTTAGCTTCACGCCAGCAGAAGGATTTACCGGCAATGTGTCTTTGTCATTCGAGGTTAGTGATGGCCAAGCATCTGCTCCTAGTTCATTAAATATTACCGTTGAAGAATACAACGAAGGCCCTGAAGTCTCTGGCCCAGTTGCGGTAACTGTGGATGAAGACGGCAGTATTACCCTATCTCAAGAAGAATTACTCGCCAATGCCAGTGATGTCGATGGTGATTCTCTGGCCGCAACCAATCTTGTTACCAACGATGAAAATGCGACTGTCGTACAAAATGACAATGGCAGCTTTACGATCACCCCAAGTGAAGATTTCAATGGTGACATCCAATTTACATACGATGTGACTGATGGTATTGAAACGGTTGCCACTGAATTAGATCTAACGGTTACGCCAGTTAATGATGCTCCAGATGTTCCTGATCTTTCATTTAATACCATGGAAGATGAAGCTATAACGGTTACTACCGAGCAGTTACTGGCTCAAGCAACGGATATAGAAGGCGATGAGTTATCTGTTGTTAATGTCACATCGCAAGATCCAAACGTTGAAGTCATTGATAATGGCGATGGGACTTATACGCTAACCCCACAAGCGGAATACAGCGGTACCGCCAGCTTGAGCTTTGATGTCAGTGACGGCACTGATGTGGTTTCGGCCGATATTAGTCTTAATGTTGAGTTTGTAAATGATGTCCCTGAAGCTGGGCCTATTGTTGCTTCTGTAGACGAAGATGGCACAATTTTAGTTACTCAAGAAATGCTACTTGAAAATGCATCAGATCAAGATGGTGATTTCTTAAGAGCCGATGGTTTACAAACTAACGATCCAAATGCGACCGTTGTCGATAATGGCGACGGTACCTTTAGCGTTACGCCTTCTGCTGATTTTAATGGCGATATTGTCTTTAGTTATGATGTTTCGGACGGTGAAACTGACACACCTACAGAGCTGACTCTGACAGTTAATCCAATTAATGACGCGCCTGAAGTGCAGCCGCTTAATTTTGCAATTCAAGAAGATGGAACATTAATCTTCACAGAAGAGCAATTATTGGCACAAGCGACAGATATCGAAGGTGATGAGCTTAGTATTACTGATGTATCTTACAGCGCAGATGAAGGTACATTGACGAATAATGGCGACGGTACTTACAGCTTCACTCCGAATGAACATTTTAGTGGCAATATTGAGGTCGATTTTAGTGTGTCAGATGGCACAGATGAGGTATCACAAAGTATTGGTGTTGCCATCGAAGCCGTTGCTGATGCTCCTGACTTAACAGTAACAACCGGTGATGGCGATGTCGTCACTGATGAAGTGATTGTGGTAGAGCCCGGTTCAACCACGCAACTTAATATTGATGCAAGTCTAGTGGATCAAGACCTTTCTGAAACCCTTACGGTTGAAGTAAATGGTTTACCAGAAGGTTCAGTACTGACCTATGACGGCGAAGCGCTGTTTGACGAACAAAGCAGCGGTATTACCAGTTACGACAATACCGATATTACCGTGACGTTCCAGGGCGAAACTGCCGGATATCAAAATACGGCGGGTTACTATACCGTTGATGAAGAAGGTAATATTACAGGGGTACAAATTGGTTTTGAAAATGCTTCTGAAGTGGGCTCTGGCGGTGAATTAATCCCAGGTGAATCATCCTTCACGTTTGATGTCGAGGCGGGTGAAAGCTTCAATCTATTTGTGATCCCAAATGGTTTCAATCGTAATGACTTTGAGAATATGCAGGACGGTACATTTGAGTTCCGCGATGCCGATGGTAACCCTGCTACTATCGACTCAGTCGACCCGCAATTGGTTCACATTAGTGAAGATGGCGTCGAAACGCCGATTTTAAGTCAATTTGGTGATGCGATTTTCCATGGTGGCAGCAATAGCAATCTTAACGAAGATGGCATAGAGCATACGAGAACCACACTGAATGAAGATGGCGATATTGTTTACGGTGTTGAAGATCTCTTTGGCGGCGGAGATCAAGATTTTGATGACTTCACATTTACCATTGATGTTGGTGAAACAAATAGCCAAATTTTCCAAGGTGAAATTGTTGTTGGTGAAGATGGCAGCGTTGTTATCCCAACCACTGTGTTGGATCAAAACCTTGCAGTTACCTTCCCTGAGGATTACACCGGTTCAGCATCGTTAGAGATCATCGCAACAGCCACTGAACTGTCAAATGACGATCAATCTAGTACTGTTCAAACGATAAACTTTGAAGTTGACCATGCACCTGATTCTGATGCAGTTACCGCACAGGTTGATGAAGATGGCTCAATCACTATTACTCAAGCTGATTTATTAGCGAATGCGACCGATCTTGATGGTGATGATTTAGTTGCCGTTAATGTCAGCTCTGATGATGACAATGTCACATTGGTCGACAATGGTGATGGAACATACACAGTTACCCCTGATGCGGACTTCAACGGTGAAGTATCGTTTAGCTTTGATGTCAGTGATGGCGATCAAATCGTCTCCACTGAATTAAATCTAAGTGTTAACCCTGTTAATGATGCTGCTCTAGCGCAAGATCAAAGCTTTAGCATGAACGAAGACGGCGTGATCATCATTACCGATGAGCAACTGCTTGTTGGTGCCACCGACATTGAAGGTGATAATTTAACTATCGCCGATGTGAGTTACACAGGTACCGATGGTGTGCTCACCGACAACGGTGATGGTACCCATAGCTTCGCGCCAAATGAAAACTTTAATGGTGATGTGCAACTTGAATATGGGGTAAGCGATGGAACTGAAGTGACCCCAGCTAACATTGATATCGCTGTTGCCGATGTCAACGATGCACCGGTAGCGGGTTCAACCTCATACACAGTCAACGAAGATGGCCAAATCACCATTAGCCCTGAGCAGTTACTGGCAAACTCTAGTGATGTTGATGGTAGCGTTAGTTTAGATAGCGTGAGCTACTCAGGCACCGACGGTATTCTGGTTCAAAACTCGGATGGCTCAGTGACCTTCTCGCCAAACGAGAACTTCAACGGTGAAATCAGTCTTGATGTCACCATCATCGATGATGATGGGGCAGTGGCGCAAACCACAGCAGGCATTGAAGTCATTGCGGTGAATGATGCACCCGTTTCGGGTGATCTGGCTTACAGTGTTGATGAAGACGGCAGTATTACCCTGTCTCAAGAGCAATTGTTAGCCAATGCCAGTGATGTAGACGGTGATGACTTAACTGCTGGAAATCTAACTGGCGGTAACAACGTTACTATCACAGAAAACGACGATGGTTCATTTACCCTGACTCCTGATGCAAACTTCCATGGTGAAATGGATATAAGCTTTGATGTCTATGACGGTGGAACCACAGTTCAAGCCAACATTGATCTGACTATTAACCCTATAAATGACACAACAGTAGGAGTGGAAGATCAAGCTTACACTGTCGAAGAAGATGGAACCTTAATCTTCACTGATGAGCAATTGCTCACGGGCGCAACAGACATCGATGGAGACGACTTATCCGTTAGTGGTGTTGAATACAGTGGTACCGAAGGTGTATTCACTGATAATGGCGATGGAACATATAGTTTTGCGCCAAATGAGAACTTTAATGGTCAAGTTGAACTTAGCTTCTCGGTCACTGATGGAAAAGAAACCGTTGGCGCTAATATCGATATTACAGTAACTGATATTAATGATGCACCGGTTGCGGGTTCAACCTCATACACAGTCAACGAAGACGGCCAAATCACCATTAGCGCTGAGCAGTTATTAGCGAACTCAAGCGATGTGGATGGCACTGTCAGCCTAGACTCAGTGTCTTACTCTGGTACTGACGGTATCCTGGTTCAAAACCAAGATGGCTC
>NZ_JBFRKG010000020.1:0-295 GCF_041469325.1 Shewanella sp. 10N.286.51.B8 | reverse complement strand
ACGAAGATGGCTCAATTACCCTAAGCCAGGAGCAACTGCTGGCGAATGCAACCGATGTTGATGGCGATACATTAACTGCTGAAAACCTATCAGTAGGGGATAACGCCACCGTCGTTGCTAACCCAGATGGCAGCTTCACGATTACCCCAGATGCAGACTTTAATGGCGACTTAGACTTACGCTTTGATGTCTCAGATGGCACCACTACCGTGGCAGCAGGTGTTGACCTCACAGTCAATCCTGTCAATGATGCTGCAGTAGCCCCTGACGTTGAATTCACCATGAATGAAGACGG